>NZ_JBEWZI010000006.1:0-220813 GCF_040566545.1 Uliginosibacterium flavum | reverse complement strand
CAGACTAAACTAAGGGGTTATTCTGGGCGCGGGAGATGCGCCGAATTATGCTGGTGGACTTGTGTTGAATGGGGTGGCCTTATCCGGCGGGCTTTTTGTTTAAAAGCCTCACCTCTCGTGAGCCTCATCCCGCTTGGCTCGCAGGCCATGCTGCCTGCAGAAGCACACCCAGAGCGGCTCTTCAGGCAGGGTTCGCCGCCATGCAAGCCCGTGTTTTGTTCGCGCTCGGCGGGCCTACCGTTCACAATGCCGCCCATGTCTCTTCCTTTTTTTGAAGCCGTCGATTGGCCGCGCCCCTGGTATGCCTCGGTGGCACAGGCGGCTGAGCGCTTGCAAGGCGCTGCGGACGACTTGACGGCCCTGAATCAGCAGGCTCGTACTCTGGCTTTGCACAATCATCGTGGTCTGCCACTGTCCTTTGTGACGCAAGCGGCGCTGCCGATGGGGACGGCTTATGAGGTTTTCATCTCGGCAACCGGCCGCGTGCCGACGCGGGCGAATCTGCATGACTTCTTCAACGCACTGGTGTGGTTGAGCTTTCCGCGCCTCAAGGCGCAGCTCAATGCGATGCAGGCGGCTCAGATCGAACGGGCTGGCGTGGGCCAGATCCGTGGCGCGACGCGCGATGCGGTGACGATTTTTGATGAGAATGCGGCGCTGCTGGTTCTGCGCGAAGGTGCGCCGGGGCACGAAATGGCGGAGGCGCTGCGCAATCATGAATGGCAACAAGTCTTCCTGGAGCAGCGCAGTCGCTTCGCTGCGCACGCTGAAGTCTGGCTGTTCGGCCATGCCTTGATGGAAAAACTGGTGACGCCGTACAAGGCGATCACCGCCCACACATGGGTCGTGAGCGCGCCCGATGCCTTCTTTGACCTGCCACACGTGGCGCGACGGGCCTGGCTGGATGAGGCAGTGGCGCATGATCTGGCTGCGCGCGATCCCGTCGATTTCAACACGCGCTGCTTCACGCCGATGCCTGTGTCTGGCGTGCCGGACTGGTGGGCGGGGCAGGGCGCGGATTTCTATGCCGATGCCAGCGTGTTCCGGCCGAAACGGGTCAAGTGAGCTGAGTAGGGGCAAGTTCCTGATTGCTCCCATGTTCTGCGGGCGAACGCTCTGCGCCTGATATTCACGCGTCGTCGTCACTGCAAGACTGGTTGCAGGACCGTCCGGCATGAGCTTCCTGTGCAGAGCGGGGGTAGGATTTACAATCGGTCTGAAACCCGCCAGAACAGGAGCATCAGCTTGAAATCACATTGTCCGCGCATCGGTCTTGCCTTGGGAAGTGGCTCCGCACGGGGCTGGTCGCATATCGGGGTGATTCGCGTGCTGGAGCAGGCGGGCATTCAACCCGACATAGTGTGTGGCACATCGATTGGCGCAATGGTCGGTGCTGCGTACGCGGCAGGCGAGATGGAACGCTTCGAGGCCTGGGTCAGGCAGCTGCGTTGGCAGGCGGTGATGGGCTTTCTCGATCTGAAGATGGGCGGCGGCCTGATGGCGGGCGGCAAGCTGGTGGAGTTTTTCCGCTCGCGGTTTGATGATCGGGGCATCGAGCAGCTGCCGAAGGCGTTCGGTTGCGTGGCGACGGATCTGAGCACGGGTCGAGAGATCTGGTTGCGGGAGGGGTCGGTAGTGGATTCGGTGCGGGCCTCGATAGCCTTGCCGGGGATCTTCATCCCCGCGTTGCTCGATGGGCGACTGCTGGTAGACGGCGGGCTGGTGAATCCGGTGCCGGTGTCATTGTGCCGGGCGATGGGCGCGGATATCGTGATTGCGGTGGACCTGAACTGGGATCTGGTCGGGCGTCGCTACCGGCAGCCGAGCGCGCCAGAAACTGAAGCGATGCCGGCGGGGAATGGTCGGATCGAGAGCTTCCTTTCACGCTTCCGTTCTGCCAGACCGGCGACGAACGAGGCAGAGGCTGCGCCAGCTGTACCGTCGATGCTGGAGGTGCTGGCTACCAGCCTGAACATCATGCAGGTGCGCATCACCCAGAGCCGACTGGCCGGCGAACCCGCTGATGTGCTGATCCGTCCGCGCTTGTCGGACATCGCCATTACCGATTTTCATCGCGCTGCGGTTTCAATTGAAGAGGGCGTGCGCGCCGCCGAGCACGCTTTGCCGATGATCCGAGAAGTACTGGGCTGAGCGGCTGGCGGGTATGAGCATTTCTGAGGTTGGGTGAGCGAGTAAGCCGGGATCTGCATCATGCTGTGGGTATCGGTTGAGTGTGGCCTTTCGGGTGGACAGGTTTGCTCTGGAAGATGAACAAAAGGGCGCCTCGGTCCGTCCATGCGTCGGTTTCGTATTGCTTCCGGACATGCAAAGGAACTACAACTTGTCCAGCAAGCGGCGCTGACGCGTTGCTGAGGGCCGCCCGACTTGCTCGGAAAACCCTTGGCCTGGCGAGTGATACGCCGGGCTTGCTGGTGTGGGTACTTGTACTGTCTGCTGAAGGGCCTGGGATCTCCCCAGCGCCTTCCCATCGTTTTCATGCAAGGGAGTTAATGTGAATCAGATCAGGAAAATGCTCGGTTTGGTCGGGGTGAGCGCACTGCTGGCTGCTCAAGTCAATTTGGCTCAGGCTGCTACTTACAGCGGCACTCTGGATTTTGCCGGTGCGACGCCTGCGCCGGTTACGCTGAACACGGACGCGGGGGTGGCGACGATCAATGCAGGCATGGCCATACAGCGATTTGATCTGGGTTCTTTGCTTGACGGGAGCAATACGCAGATCACGTTTACTCAGGGGAACGTGAATACCTACACGACCCTGCTGGGCGTGTTGTTTGCCTCAGCCCCCAACGATGCGCTGCTCAATAATCCGGCCAGCATTGGCGGTTTGCTAGATCCGGCGAGTAATGCTGATTCCTGGCTGAATACCAATGTCAGCAGCTGGAATTACCTGGCCTGGGGTAACGTTCTCACGAACAATGGCAGCACAAATATCAACGCGTTGTACTCGGCTCCGCTGAATTTCACGGTGGGGACGAATTATTACGCGTTCGTGCTGGGCGGATCTGCATATACCGCCGCGGGGATCGGCGACAGCAATGCGGCATTCAGCTTGAACGTGACGGCTGTTCCGGAGCCAGAAATCTGGACTTCCATGGTGGTCGGTCTCGGTCTGCTTGGTCTGTTCGGGCGTCGCCGTCAGGCTGCTGCGGTGTGAGTTGAGCACGCATGCTCACAGTAAAGCGGGGCCGATTCAGGATATTTCCGGACTGAGTCTCCCCGTCAAAGCCCGCCATTCGGTGGGCTTTGACTTTTCCAGAGTACTGCTCCGAGAGCCGCACTCCGCCTGCCTCGCAGGCCCGCTTGCCTGAAGACGTCCGCCCGGCGCCGCCCTTCGATACAACGCTGTAGCCCCGACAATTTTGCGCGACGGCGCTGTCTGTACGTAAGCGCACATACTCTGGTTTTGAATCCCGATATTCTTGATGCATCAAGACGCAGCATCCCTGAGTGCGGACTTGAAAATCAAATGAACGATGGTTTGCTTGGCGGCGTCAGTGCGCTGATTGTCGCTGCACGAACCAAACTTACGAAAGGTATTGGTGATTCCATCATGAATATGCATCTGGCACTGGCTCCCGTGGTTTCGTTGTTGGCAGGAATTCTGATTCTTTCCGTTCCGCGGATGCTTAATTACATTGTCGCGATCTATTTGATTCTGATCGGGTTGATAGGAATATTCGGCGCAGGTCGTTTCTAAGAGCATCAGGTAAGGTATCGGGACATTGCGGCAATGCCTTGCGTGCTGCGTTTACAGGAGTTTTGGGTCATGGAACACAAGAATCAGGACAAGAGCAGGCTGGCAGAGCAGTACGACAAATTTGCCGACAAGTTCAATGAGTTGTATTGGGCCGGGAAATTGCGCGGCCGTGATTCGATGACCGCCGCACTTGATAAGGCGCACGAGCATCTGGTTTCACTCGGGGAGTTCACGACCGAACAAGGGGAGGAACTGAAGCAGTACCTCGCCCGCGATCTGGATCAGACCATTGTGGATGCCCAGCAGCTTGGTGATGAAGCTAAAGAGAGGTTTCATCCCGCCCGACTGGGCGCTGGCGCACTTTCTTCCATCGCGGCCGTGCTGGAGTTTGGCGGCGATGCCTTGCGATCCCTGAGCAGTAAAGCCAAGGAATCGCTTGGATACCGGACAGGTGAGATGAGCTCTGCCGGCACTTTGACTTGTCAGGCGTGCGGGCAGACTGTGCAGTTGAAGCAAACCGGGCATGTTCCGCCCTGTCCTAAATGCAGCGCCACCCTTTTCAGCAAGGGCTATTGATTCTTCTTGTGTTCACGTTGCACTCAAGGCTTGATCCTTGATTCCATGAAAAAAGGGCCGGAGTATGACTCCGGCCCTTTTTTGCATCAGCTACCTTTTGCTTAGATGCGTCCTACACCAGCGCCACTCGTCACGATGGTGGGCGTGTTTGCTGCGCTATCCAGCGTGTAGGCATATGGAATGGTGATCGAGGTGGTCGAAACTACGTTCGGGCCAGCCGGATGCAACTTGTCGCCGGTCAGCCAGGTGACGCCGGCTGCGAAGACATTGCCACTTACTTGCCAATAGCCCATGTCGTCGGTGTAGAAGGTGCCGATCGGGTTCTGAGCGTTGGTGAAGTAGTTGTTTTCGGCCTTGATCTTGCCGCCGATACGCGGGTTCATGCCGGATTCGACAATCCCGTTGTAGTAGTTGTTGTAGGCATGCGCGGTGGCATGACGCAACAGCGGTACGCGCGAGTTCAGGTTCTGATAGTGGTTATGATGGAAGGTCACCGGGCCGTTGCCGCTATCGCCATCACCTGAACCAACCAGGCCGCCGCGTTCGGAGTTCTTCAGGTGGCTCCAGGACAGAGTGACGTACTTGGTGTTGGCTTTCATATCAAACAGGCCGTCGTAGCCCTGCGATTCGCCGCCGGAGGCTTCGAGCGTAACGTGGTCAACCCAGACATTGGATACGTTGGACTCCATGCTGATGGCGTCACCGCCATTGGAGATCGGCGAGCCGGACTTCTTCACATTACGCACATGCACGTTCTGGATGATGATGTTGCGTGCCTCGCGAATGTGAATGCCGATCTGGTCGAACAGGGCTGCACTGCCAACGCCGATCAGGGTGATGTTGCTGACGCCCTTGAGATCGATGACATCGGCTGCGGTGTTGCAGCTGCCGCTGACCTTGGTGGTGTTGCCATGGTTGATGGTGCCATTTACGCGAATGATGATCGGTGTGCTGACCGCCGCGCGACCGCAGAGAGCCGCGTTCAGCTGGGTGCCGGTAGAGACAGTGACGGTAGCGCCGCCAGCGCCGCCGGTCGTGCCACCATTCTGCGTCGAGAAGCCGACCTGGCCCTTGCCGCTGGAGCTTGAACCGCCTGAGCTGCTGGATGAAGACGAGCTTGATGAAGAGCTGCCGGACGACGATGAGCTGCTGGAGCTGCTGGAGCTGCTCGAAGAAGAGCTACTGGAGGACGAGCTGCTGGAGCTGGACGATGCGACGGCCGGGTTGTAAGAACACCAGGCCGACGGATTGGGAGCACCGGGGAAATTGGCCGTTGAGCAGGCAAATGAGCCGGTGCGAACGACTGTCGGCGCGAACACGCCGGATTTGCCCAGCGTGGTTTGGTGAGTGCCCGTCATGTTGCAGGTGCCGCCAGGTTGGGCACACTTGACCCAGCCTGAGGGGGCGTCAGCAGCCGCTTGCGCGCCACCGGCCAGCATGCAGGCGAAGAAGCCCGCAGTGATTTTGCGAATCATTTTTTGTCTCCTGTAATTGTATTTTGTATACGAACAGGACGATTTCGCCTGATCGCTATAGGAATATGGCCTACAAAATATGCGGGGTCAAGGAACTGCGCAGCATTTGCCAGAGTCCGTGGAGTGCATTCGGAAACAATGTCCTGGATTGCACCATTTTGAGAATTTCCGGCTTGGCAAAAACATACGATCCGGCAGAATTCGGCTGTTTTTTAACACCTGGCCGAAGAGCCGCTCCCCGCCTTTCTCGCAGGCCGGACTGCTTGAAGACGCCCGCCCGTAGAGGCTCTTCAGGCAGGGCGTAAAGATTTTTGCTGCCCTGTGGAGCGTGCTCGGCAAAGCCCTTTGCTAGCGTTCAAACCCGTGGGACCACCCTGCGCTGCGGTATTCCGTGGGAATGTGCGTATACTGGCCGGGGTTCGCAGGATGCGGGTTCGAGCGCAGCTCCTGCCATTCATTCGTGTCAATAAATCAGGTGAAAAATGACTGATTCAACTATCTGGTGGGTGCTGGCGGGCTTGGTTGTCGGGGCGGAATTATTGACCGGCACTTTTTATTTGCTGATGGTTTCGGCGGGATTGATCGGCGCGGCGATTGCGGCGCATCTGGGGGTTTCGCTGCCTTTCCAGATCGCCGTGGCTGCGTTGCTGGGTGGTGGTTTGTCGGTGGCTTTGCGTTTTTATCGCAAGGCAGCAGCGGCGAAAAATCCGCTCAGCAAGACTGATGGCAATCTGGATGTCGGCGCCCGTGTGATGGTGGATGCCTGGGCGACAGATGGCACGGCGCAGGTGAAGTATCGGGGCGCGAACTGGGTGGCTATGCCGGTGACAGGCGAGACGCCGACGCCCGGCATGCACCAGATTGAAGAAGTCGTGGGTAGCCGTCTGCTTATCAAGAAGTTGTAATCAATCGAGTCGGATCAAAAGGAGAGCTCAATGGAAATTGCAATCGTATTGTTCGTGGTGGCCATCATCTTCGTCATGAAGACGGTCAAGGTTGTTCCCCAGCAGCACGCCTGGGTGATCGAGCGTCTGGGCAAGTACAACGGCACGTTGATGCCGGGCCTGAATTTTCTGGTGCCCTTCATTGATCGTGTGGCTTACAAGCATGTGCTGAAAGAAATCCCGCTGGATATTGCGAGCCAGATCTGTATCACGCGCGACAACACGCAGTTGCAGGTCGACGGCATCCTTTATTTCCAGGTGACGGATGCGATGCGTGCGAGCTATGGCTCCAGCGATTACATCGTGGCGATTTCGCAACTGGCGCAAACCTCGCTACGTTCGGTGATCGGCAAGCTGGAGCTGGACAAGACTTTTGAGGAGCGCGACATCATCAATTCGCAGGTCGTGCAGGCGATTGATGAAGCGGCGCTGAACTGGGGCGTGAAGGTGCTGCGCTACGAGATCAAGGATCTGACACCGCCCAAGGAAATCCTCCACGCGATGCAGCAACAGATTACTGCCGAGCGTGAAAAGCGCGCGCTGATTGCGGCCTCGGAAGGCCGTCGTCAGGAGCAGATCAACATCGCCACCGGCGAGCGCGAAGCCTTCATCGCCCGTTCGGAAGGCGAGAAGCAGGCCGTGATCAATAAGGCGCAAGGTGATGCGCAATCGATTCTGGCTGTGGCGGAGGCAACTGCGCAGGCCATTGAGCGGATCGCTGCAGCGATCCGCCAGCCCGGCGGTACGGAAGCGGTGCAGTTGAAAGTGGCTGAACGCGCCGTGGATGCGTATTCCAAGGTGGCGGCCGGCGCCAAGTCGACGCTGATCGTGCCGAGCAACATGACCGAAGTGTCGGCGCTGATCACCTCGGCAATGAAGATGATGCAGTCGCAGCGCGATTGATTCGCCTGCAGCCGGGGCCGCGTGCAAGACGCGGTTCCGGCGGAATTTGTGCTGCGGCCTGGGTGTGATCGGGCTGCCCACCGGAAAGCCGCGCGTGTCGCGGCTTTTTTGTGCCGATTGATCAATTCCGGACAGAGCGCCTTATTCGTCAATATCCTGCAAGGAAACGCCTGCGCTGAGGTGGCGGCTCAGGTCGAGCTTCTTCATCAATGCGGCTATGCGCTGGCCACTGCGCGGGGCGTGTGCGTTGAGCGGCTTGCCGGCGGTGTCGAAAAGGCGAGCCCATTCGCGCAGATTGCCTACGCATGTCGGGCGGGATGGGCTTTCGATGCAGGTGTAGCTGAGGTAGATGTAGGGCTTGCCAACGCTGTTTTCGAGGCAGGCCCAGCCGGTGACGGCAGCATCCAGTACGGGCGTGTGCTTGAGGAATGGCTGACGCAGTGGCCGCGCATCGTGTTTGAGCCGTCTGGTGCTTCCCGTAGTTGTGTTGGTGAGCGACAGGCTTTGTGCCAGCACTTGGCGCGCTTGATCCGGCAGGTCGAGGTATCGGGTTTCGGCGTCGAGTTGCGCAGGGCCGCATTGCAGGTGGCCGCTGCGTTGCAGTGTGGCCTGCTGCTGTGCGATTGCCGCGCCGGCAGGAAATATGAGCGTGCAGCTCAGCACGAGGATGTGGGCGGCTTTCATTTTCCGCCGAGCTCCGCAACGTATTTTTTGAACAGTTCGTGAGCCGTGCTCATGCTCATTGCGGACTGTTTAGCACCGGGCATGGAAGTCCATTCGTTGCGCAGAAGGGGGATGGCGCGGTCGATGTCGCCGGCCTCGATGTAGGAGAGTGCGCGGCGGCTGCGCAGCTTGCTGATGGCGAGTTTGTCCTGCGATGCTTTGGAGAAATCGATGACGACGCCCTTGTCCTTGGCCTCTTTCCAGGTGCTATAGAGAATCTGGTAGGCGCCTGCCGCGGTGGAGGTGTGACCCCAGGCTGTGATGGCTTTGTTGGGGTGCAGGTTGGTGTCGGTGAACCGTTGCTGACCGCCGTAGAGGAGGAAATACACCTTGTCGTCGTCGCTCTGATGTTCGGCGTAGCGGATGAATCTGAGGAAAGCTGCGACGTTTATTTCTTCGGTGCTCATGGTGTTCTTGTTTGGCTAGGGCGGCGGAGCGCGAAGTCTAGCCGCCCTCAAATGGGCGATGCGCTGAGCGGGGCGCAAATGGCGGCTGGTCCGGATGGATGGCGGGGTGGTTCAATGTGTCGCGTCCTCCATCGCCCTCGCCAACTGGAAATCCAGTTCGGTGAGGCCGCTGGCATCATGGGTGCTGAGACTTACCTGTACCCGGTTGTAAACATTGCGCCATTCCGGATGGTGATTGAGAGCCTCCGCGCTTTCGGCAACACGGGTCATGAAGGCGAAAGCTTCGCGGAAATCGTGAAAACGAAAGCTCTTCTGCAGCTTGCCGTCTTCGATGGTCCAAGCCTGTGCGCAGTGCTGATTAAGTGCTTCAAGGGCTGTGATTACGGCGGCGTCGTCGAGTCTGGCGGGGCGCATGGCGTTCTCCGGGGCGGGGAGCTTCCAGCGTAGTCGATGCGCGCACCTACGTCAGCGCGCTTGTGATATCGAGCGCTTGTATGTCATGTGCTACAGCGGCGGCGCACTCGTCATCCCGTCGCTGAAACTCGGCGCAAACCTGTTTGCCGGCAGCGGCAGACCCGCTTTGCTCGGGGGCCGAGCCATTCCGGGCTGCACTCGCGTGATGGGTGCCTCTCAGAAAGCACTTGGAGTCAGGATCGTGACGGCGCTCTTAGCGCCGCCGCATGTGGGCCTGTTTGTCGCCCAGTGCGAGATCGACCAGCCAGGTCAGGATGCTGTAGACCAGTGCGCCGAGCATCGCCGCCCAGAAATCGGGGACGAAGAAGCCTTTGACCAGACCTGAGGCGACCCAGAACAGCAGGGCGTTGATCACCAGGATGAACAAGCCGAGGGTGAGGACAGTAATCGGCAGGGTCAGCAGCAGGAGCAGCGGACGGATCAGGGTATTGAGCAGGCCGATGACGATGGCCGCGACCAGCGCGGCGGTGAGGCTGCGCACCTGGATCGCGGTAACGATCTCCGGCAGCAGCATCAGGGCGCCGGCATTCAGGGCCCAGCGCAGTATAGTCATCATGATTTTGATCCAAGTGATAGGGCACGGGCCGCACTGGCGGCTAGTTCTGTTGCGGATGGAGCAGGGCTGGCAAGCCAGTCCTGCATGTGAGTTTGCGTGATATTGCGCAGTGCGCCGATGAACTCGGGATCTTCGTTCAGGCAGGGCACGTAACGGAATTCCTTGCCGCCGGCCGAGAGGAAGGCGGCCTTGCATTCCAGTGCGATCTCTTCGAGCGTCTCCAGACAGTCTGACACGAAGCCGGGGCAGATCACGTCAATAGTTTTCACGCCTTCTTTTGCCAGCGCCACCAGCGTGGGCTCGGTATAGGGTTTGAGCCATTCGGCGCGGCCGAAGCGGGACTGGAAAGTCACCACATACTGCTCCGGTTTAAGCGCAAGGTATTCGGCCAGCAGACGCGCGGTCTTGTGACACTCGCAGTGGTAGGGGTCGCCCCTGTCGAGCGAGAAGCGCGGCAAGCCGTGAAAGCTCATCACTACCTTGTCGGGCGTGCCGCCCTGCGTTTCCCAATGACGGGCCATGCGCTGACCGAGGGCGCGGATGTAGTCTGGATGGTCGTGGAAGCTGCGCACGAAACGCAGTTCCGGCAGATTGCGGATTTTCGCAGCGGCGCTGGCGACGCCGTCAAAGGCGCTGGCGGTGGTGCTGGCGGCGTATTGCGGGTACAGCGGCAAGACCAGGATGCGCGTGCAGTTGCGCGCCTTCAGGCGCATCAGCGCGCCTTCGACATCCGGCTGACCGTAGCGCATGGCGTAATCCACCGGCAAATCCGGGAAGCCGGCCTTGAGCAGATAGCCTTGCAGCAGCTTGGCCTGGCGTTCGGTATGCACACGCAGCGGCGAGCCTTCCTTGCTCCAGATCTTGGCGTATTTCTCGGCGGATTTCCTGGGGCGGGTATTCAGGATGATGCCGTTGAGGATCAGCCACCAGATCGCGCGCGGAATTTCGACTACGCGCGGATCTGAGAGGAATTGCTTCAGGTAGGGTCGCACGGCTTGGGCGGTCGGCTCGGCGGGGGTGCCCAAATTGATCAGCAGCACGCCGATGCGTGGTGGCGTGCCGTGTTCGAATTTGGGCTCGGGGAGGAAGTGGTCAGAGGACATTGTGAAAGGCTAGCTCCGCGAAGCAGACGTTGAATTGGGTGGCCAGAGTTTGGCCGATTCTTGTTGCTGATGCAGTTTGCGTTCAGTCGTGTACGCCCACCAGGCTTGCGCCGGCTCACCAGCCATGAAACGGGTAAGGGAAATGAAAGTATCGAGCACGCAGGGGTCTTCGCGAGTTTGAGTGCGCTCGCACAGATCTTCAAACAGCGCATAGGGGCATTGACCGAGCAATTGCGCCGGGCTGGTGACGCCGATCAGCGCCAGTCGGCGGGCGAGTGCCGGGCCGATATTGGGCAGGTCGGTGAGGGTTCGAACATTCTCGCGACGGACTTTGGCTGGGTGCATCGCGAGAATGTCAGTCTTTGTTTGACAGCGCGCTGGAAAGCAGCCGCGCCGTGATATCCACAATCGGGATCACGCGCTCGTAGGCCATGCGCGTCGGGCCGATCACAGCGATGGTGCCGACGACTTCGCCGTCGACTTCATACGGCGCGGTGACCACGCTGCATTCATCCAGCGGGCTCATGCCGGATTCGCCGCCAATGAAGAGCTGTACGCCTTCGGCGCGGTTGGAGATATCCAGCAACTGCACCAGACCGGATTTCTGTTCGAACATGCGGAACAGCTCGCGCAGGCGGCTCATGTTGGAGGACATGTCGTCCACTTCGAGCAGTTTGTGTTCGCCCGAGATCAGGTAGTTGTCGCTTTGCGCCCCCATGGCTTCCTGGCCGACGCTGATCGCCGCGTTCATCAGCTCGGTCATGTTCTGTTGCAACTGGGTCAGCTCGCCGCGCAGGTGTTCGACCATTTCATGGAAGCCCAGGCCGGCGCAGTGATGGTTCAGATAGTTCGCGGCGGAGATCAGTTCCGAGCTGGTGTAGGGACGCTGGGTAAACAGGATGCGGTTCTGCACGTCGCCATTCATGGTGACGATGATCAGCAGCACGCGGGTGTCCGACAGGCTGACGAATTCGATCTGGCGGATCTTGGTGACTTCGCGGCGCGGCGCGGCAACGATGCCGGCGAAATTGGTCAGCTCCGAGAGCAGGCTTGAGGCGGCGCTCAGCACGCGACGCGGCTCGTCACGGTGGATGTGCGATTGCAGCTCGCGCACCTCGGTCTGCGCCAGCGGCTTGACGGTGAGCAGGGTGTCGACGAAGAGGCGATAGCCGCGCGCGGTCGGGATGCGCCCGGCCGAGGTGTGCGGGCTGGCGATCAGGCCCAGCTCTTCCAGATCCGACATCACGTTGCGGATCGTGGCGGGCGACAGTTCCAGCCCGGATTGCCGCGAGAGCACGCGCGACCCCACCGGCTGCCCGTCGGCAATGTAATGCTCGACGAGGGTTTTCAGCAGGAGTTTGGCGCGTTGATCAAGTTGGCGATGCATGGTGCGATTGTAAGGGCTGGGCGTGGCAAATAGGAGGCAGGGTGGAGAGCCGCATGCAGAAAGGCTTTGCAGCCGATGTGTCTGGATAGCCGCATAGAGCGGACTTGTGCAGGCATGCCGCCTGAAGAAGTCCGCCGGATGCGGTTCTTCAGGCCTTTGTTACAAACGGCGCTGGTGGCCCTGAATGACGTCGAGAAACTGGCTGCCGTAGGCGTCAAGCTTGCGGTCGCCCACGCCGGAAAGTTCGATCATCGCGTCCAGGCTCATCGGGCGTTTGTCGAGCATCTGCTTGAGCGTGGCGTCGCCGAAAATCATGTACGCGGGCACGTTCTGTTCTTCGGCCAGATCGCGGCGGCACTGGCGCAGCGCGGCCCACAGCGTTCTGGCTTCGTCGCTCTCGAACTCGATTTCGCGGCGCACGCTGGCCGCAGCCTTGGGCGCGGCGGCGCGCACGCGCTTGGCCATGAATGTGGTTTCGCCGCGCAGCACCGGGCGGCAGGCGTCCTGCAGCATCAGACCACCGAATTCGCTGACGCCCAGTAAACCTTGAGC
Organism: Uliginosibacterium flavum; assembly: GCF_040566545.1. Taxonomy (NCBI): domain Bacteria; kingdom Pseudomonadati; phylum Pseudomonadota; class Betaproteobacteria; order Rhodocyclales; family Zoogloeaceae; genus Uliginosibacterium; species Uliginosibacterium flavum. The sequence continues at coordinate 207,995 of NZ_JBEWZI010000006.1, read as the reverse complement.
AACGAACTGGCGCAGCAGCGAATTCCATTGCGCCTCAGGCTGGGTTTTGCCGAGACCGAAGGTGGACAGTTTGTCGTGCGCGCGCTCGACGACCTTGGGCGTGGCCTTGCCGATCAGGATGTCGATGATGTGCGCCGCACCGTAACGCTGGCCGCTGCGGTAGATGGTGGACAGCGCCTGTTGCGCGGGCAGGCTGGCGTCGAAAGTCTCCGGCGGGGTCAGGCACATGTCGCAGTTGCCGCAGGGCGTGGATTCTTCGCCGAAGTAGCGCAGCAGCACTTCGCGCCGGCAGGCGGGCGCTTCACTGTAGCCGAGCAGGGCTTCGAGCTTGCGTCGCTCGACGCGTTTGACTTCATCAGGCGCCTGCGATTGCTCGATCATCTCGCGCTGCAGGACCATGTCCTGCAAGCCGTAGGCCATCCAGGCGTTGGACGGCAAACCATCGCGGCCGGCGCGACCCGTCTCCTGATAATAGGCTTCGAGCGATTTGGGCAGGTCAAGGTGGGCGACGAAGCGCACATCCGGCTTGTCGATGCCCATGCCGAAGGCAATCGTGGCGGTCATCACGATGCCGTCGCCACGCACGAAGCGCGTCTGGTGATCGGCGCGCACGGCGGCATCCAGCCCGGCGTGATAGGGCAGGGCGGAAATGCCCTCGGAGCGCAGCCAGGCAGCGGTTTCTTCGACCTTCTTGCGCGACAGGCAGTAGATGATGCCGGCGTCGCCCTCGTGGTGGGTGCGGATGAACTTGAGCAGCTGCTTGCGCGGATTGTCCTTCTCGACCACGGTGTAGCGGATGTTGGGTCGATCGAAGCTGGAGATGAAGATGCGCGCTTCTTCCAGCGCCAGACGTTCGATGATCTCGGCGCGCGTGGCCTCGTCGGCGGTAGCCGTCAAGGCGATGCGCGGAATCTGCGGAAAACGCTCGTGCAGGATCGTGAGCTGACGGTATTCCGGGCGGAAGTCGTGGCCCCACTGCGACACGCAGTGCGCTTCGTCAATCGCGAACAAGGCGATCCTGGAACTTTCCAGCAAGGCCTGGCAGCGACCGTTGAGCAGGCGTTCGGGGGCGACATAGAGCAGATCCAGCTCGCCGGCCAGCAGCTGGCGCTCAATGGCGCTGGATTCGTCAAAGCTTTGCGTGGAGTTCAGGTAAGCTGCGCGCACACCTAGCTGGCATAGCGCTTGTACCTGATCCTGCATCAGCGCAATCAGCGGTGAGATGACGATGCCGCAGCCGTCTCTCAACAGCGCCGGGATCTGGAAGCACAGCGACTTGCCGCCGCCGGTGGGCATCAGCACCAGCGCGTCACCGCCCTGTTGCACATGGCCGACAATTGCCGCTTGCTCGCCCCGGAAGGCCGGGTAGCCGAATGTGTGGCGCAGGGTATGCAGCGCCGGATCGTGTGTTTCAGGTGAATTCATCGCGGGGCGTATTTTGCCAGAGTGTGCTGCCCATTCAGCGGCTTCTTTTGTAACAGCCCAGGCCTTACCCTTGCAGGCTGATTGTTCCGGGCTGTTTGTGCGCAGCTGCATCTTGCGATAGCGGCGATTCAAGTCAGGAGAGTGTGTTGAGATTGTTTGGCGAAAATGCAGGTCGTCAGCTCCTTTTGGGTCTGCTGACGCTGCTGGGTTTGATCAGCGTACCGTCAGTAAAGGCTGAAGATGTGCTGCGCCGTCAGCGCCAGGACGTGGGCGTTGAACGCCGCAACGACTACACCAATCAGGTGCTGACAGAAGCGATGCGGCGCACGCAGAAAAAATTCGGCCCTTATCGCATCGAAGTCAGTGCGGGCAGGGGTGGGCGCGAACGCCTGCTGCTGGATATGATCGACGGGGAGAAATTCAATACCACGGTGATGGCCAGCCAGCCCCGTTGGGAGCAGCAATTACTGCCGATTTGGATTCCGACTGACATGGGTTTGTCCAATTACCGCATCGCCTTGACGCATCGCAATGCACAAGCACGCATCTCGGCCGTGCAGACGCTGGATCAGCTGAAGGCATTGCGCGTAGGCGTGGGCGCTGCGTGGTCTTCACGCAAGGTGCTGGATGCCAACGGTTTCAATACGGTGCGGGGCGAAAATTTCGAGCCGCTGCTGAAAATGCTGACGGCGGAACGGGTTGATTACTTTCCGCGTGGCATGAATGAGGTCTTCGTGGAATACGATGATCGCAGCAAGGCCAATCCAGATCTGCTCATCGAGCGTGATCTGGTGGTCGAGTTCCCGCTTCCCGGCTATGTTTTCGTGTCGCCCAAGGCACCGCGTCTGCATCAGCGCCTGACGGAGGGTCTGGAGTCCATGGTGCACGACGGGACTTTGCTAAAAATGGTCATGAACTACCATGCCGAGATGATCAAGCGTGCGAATTTCTGTTCGCGGCGGGTTTTCCATATCGAAAACCCGTTCCTCTCGGACAAGACGCCGCTGCAGCGCAAGGAACTCTGGTTCAATCCCTACGATCCGAAAACCGGAATTTGTCCGGTTAGCACTCAGAAAAATTCCAGGGCAGCCCGCTAAGCCTTGCGGGGCTTGGCTCTTGCGACAGCCTGTCTGCAGAGGCAGGCTGGGGGCGGGTCTTCAGGCGGGTGCTGTTGAATCCAAGATCTGCGCCAGCGCATCCGTCAGTTGCACACATTCCGCCTCGGTGCCCACCGTAATCCGCAGGAACTGATCAATCCGTGGCAGTTTGAAATGACGCACGATGATGCCGCGCGCGCGCAAGGCTTGCGCCAGTTCGCCACCATCGCGTTGCGCATGGCGGGCGAAAATGAAGTTGGCGGCCGAGGGCAGGACTTCAAAGCCCAGCGTTGCCATGCGGGCTGAGAGCGCTTCGCGGCTGGCGATCACGCGCTGGCGGGTGTCGTTAAACCAGGCGACATCATCCATCGCGGCAGCCGCGCCGGCGATGGTCATGCGATCCAGCGGGTAGGAGTTGAAACTGTTCTTGATGCGCTCCAGCGCTTCGATCAACGCCGGATGACCGACGGCAAAACCCGCTCGCAAGCCGGCCAGCGAGCGGCTCTTCGAAAGCGTCTGGATCACCAGCAGATTCGGATAGCGCTGGGTCAGCGGTACCGCCGATTCGCCGCCGAAGTCGATATAGGCCTCGTCAATGACGATGACCGTATCCGGCTTGCCGGCGGCCAGACGTTCAATCTCGGCCAGCGACATCAGGCAGGAGGTAGGTGCGTTCGGGTTGGCGAGGATAATCGCGCCGGCCTCGCGTGCGAGGTAGTCGTCGACGCGGATACCGAATGACGCATCGAGCGGCACGGTTTCAAAATCAATCTCATACAGGCCGCAATACACCGGATAAAAACTGTAAGTAATGTCCGGGAAGAGCAGAGGCTTGTCGTGCTTGAGCAGACCGAGGAAAACATGGGCCAGCACTTCATCCGAGCCATTGCCGACGAAAACGCTGGCAGGATCAATCGCAAAGAAACGCGCCACCGCCTGTTTGAACAGATCCGAGTTCGGATCCGGGTAGAGGCGCAGCGCATCGCTGGCCTCAGCAGCAATCGCCGCCAGTGCCTTGGGCGATGGGCCGTAGGGGTTTTCGTTGGTGTTGAGCTTGACCAGATTGGCGATCTTGGGCTGCTCGCCGGGAACGTAGGGGGTCAGGCGACTTACGAGGTCGCTCCAATAGGCACTCATCGGGCTGCTTTCTGGGATGGAAAATGGTGGTCGGCCATGGCGCAAAGCCGCACCAATGCTATCATAGCCACCGCCTGACGCACCCTGTGCGCGCGGCTCTTAGCCACCATCAATATAGGGTTGTGCCATGAGGCAAGCCGAAGTAAGCCGCAATACCCTTGAAACGCAGATTAGCGTGCGCATCAATCTGGATGGCACGGGCGTGGCCAAACTGGCTACCGGCGTTCCCTTTCTGGATCACATGCTGGAGCAGATCGCGCGTCACGGCCTAATGGATCTGGAGGTGCAAGCCAAGGGTGATCTGCACATCGATGCGCATCACACGGTGGAAGATGTCGGCATCACTCTGGGTCAGGCTTTTGCCAAGGCTGTGGGCGACAAGAAGGGTTTGCGTCGTTACGGTCACAGCTATGTGCCGCTGGATGAAGCCTTGTCGCGTGTGGTGATCGATCTGTCGGGGCGGCCGGGGCTGGAATACAACATTCCCTTTACGCGCGCCATGATCGGCGGCTTCGACGTGGATTTGACCCGCGAATTTTTCCAGGGCTTCGTCAATCACGCTCTGGCAACTTTGCACATCGACAACCTGCGTGGGGTGAATGCGCACCACCAGTGCGAAACCGTGTTCAAGGCCTTTGGCCGGGCGCTGCGGGCGGCCGTTGAGGTCGATGAGCGTGCTGCGGGCACCATGCCTTCGACCAAGGGTTGTCTTTAATTTTTGATTGGCGCGCAGACCGAAAATCTGCGCGCAAACTCACTCCCAGCTTCACACCAAGAATGAAAATCGTCGTCGTTGATTACGGAATGGGCAATCTGCGCTCGGTCGCCAAGGCCATCGAGAAGGTTGCGCCGGATGCAAACGTTCTGATTTCCAGCGAAGCCGCTGAGATACATGCGGCTGATCGCGTAGTCGTGCCGGGTCAGGGGGCGATGCACGATTGCATGCGCGAATTCCTGGCGCGCGGCCTGCGTGAAGCTGTGCATCAGGCTGCGCAGACCAAACCCTTTCTGGGGATCTGCGTGGGCATGCAGATGCTGTTTGATCACAGCGAAGAAGGCGATACGCCCGGGCTGGGCTTCATTCCCGGGCAGGTCAAACGCTTCGCCGATGGCATGCTCGGCCCGGATGGATTGCGTTTGAAGGTGCCGCACATGGGCTGGAACGAAGTGCTGCCGACGCGGGAACACCCTCTGTGGCAAGGGATCGAGCCCGGTTCGCGGTTTTACTTCGTGCATAGCTACTATTGCCAGCCCACGGATGACGCTGCCACTGCGGCGCGTACGGAATACGGGCTTGGCTTTACCTCGGCGGTAGCCCAAGCTAATATCTTTTCAGTACAGTTTCACCCGGAAAAAAGTGCGGCAGCAGGTTTGCAGCTTCTTTCCAATTTTGTGCACTGGCAACCCTGAGCGTTACACCAACGAGTCATCTGGAATATCAGACCTACTCTCCCTCAAGACCCTGTCGCTTTCCCAAGCGCTTAAAGCACTCACTCCATCATGCTGCTGATTCCTGCAATTGACCTCAAAGACGGCCACTGTGTTCGCCTGCGCCAAGGCGAGATGGAAGGCGCTACCGTGTTTTCCGAAGATCCGCGCGCCATGGCCCGAATCTGGCTGGACAAGGGTGCACGTCGCCTGCATCTCGTCGATCTGAATGGTGCCTTTGCCGGCAAACCGAAGAACGAGGCGATCATCAAGGCGATCTGTGAAGAGGTCGGTGACGACATTCCGGTGCAGCTCGGTGGCGGCATCCGTGATCTGGATACCATCGAACGCTATCTTGACGACGGCATCAGCTACGTCATCATCGGAACGGCTGCGGTGAAGAATCCCGGCTTCCTGCATGACGCTTGCAGCGCCTTTCCCGGCCACATCATCGTCGGCCTGGATGCCAAGGAGGGCAAGGTTGCCGTCGACGGCTGGTCCAAGCTGACCGGGCACGATGTAATCGATCTGGCCAAGAAGTTCGAGGACTACGGCGTTGAGTCCATCATTTATACCGACATTGGCCGCGATGGCATGCTCAGTGGTGTGAATATTGAAGCTACCGTGAATCTGGCGCGAGCCTTGCGCATCCCCGTTATTGCCAGCGGCGGCGTCACCAACTTGCTCGATATCGATGCGCTGTGTGCCGTCGAGGCTGAAGGCATCATGGGGGCGATTACCGGCCGGGCGATTTACGAAGGCTCGCTGGATTTCGAAGCAGCTCAGGCGCGTGCCGATGAGCTTAACGGCGAGGCCGACTGACCCAATGCTGGCTAAACGCATTATTCCCTGTCTGGATGTGACCGCCGGACGGGTTGTCAAAGGTGTCAATTTTCTTGAACTGCGTGATGCGGGTGATCCGGTAGAAATCGCCCGGCGTTACGACGAGCAAGGCGCAGATGAACTGACTTTTCTCGACATCACCGCCAGTTCCGATGCGCGCGACATCATGTTGCATATCGTTGAGCAGGTCGCCAATCAGGTCTTCATCCCGCTCACCGTCGGTGGTGGCGTGCGCAGCGTCGCCGACGTGCGTCGCCTACTCAATGCGGGCGCCGATAAGGTCAGTATCAACAGTGCCGCGGTGAATAATCCCGATCTGGTGGCCGAGGCTTCCGGCAAGGTCGGTAACCAATGCATTGTTGTGGCGATTGATGCCAAGCAGATCGCGCCGGGCAAATGGGGCGTGTTCACGCATGGCGGCCGTAAACTGACGGATCTGGATGCGATCGAGTGGGCGCAGCGCGTCGAGAAACTGGGGGCGGGCGAGATCCTCCTGACCAGCATGGATCGCGACGGCACCAAGATCGGTTTCGATCTGGCGCTGGTGCGGGCAATCTCTGATGCGGTGAATGTCCCAGTGATCGCCAGTGGCGGTGTGGGCAATCTGCAGCATCTGGCCGATGGCGTGATTCAAGGGCGGGCTGATGCGGTGCTGGCGGCCAGCATTTTTCACTACGGAGAGCACACCGTGCGTGAAGCCAAGGAGTACATGCGTTCACGCGGTGTCGAGGTGAGACTATGAGTGAAGATACACGCTGGTTGAACGACGTGGTATGGGACGAGCAAGGTCTCGTGCCCGCCATTGCGCAGGACGCCCAAACCGGCGAAGTGCTAATGTTTGCCTGGATGAATCGCGAGGCTCTGGAGTTAACCGCTGTGAGGCGCGAGGCCGTGTATTGGTCACGCTCTCGTCGCAAGCTTTGGCACAAAGGTGAAGAGTCAGGTCATACCCAACGCGTGCACGAAATCCGCATGGATTGCGATGGCGACGTTGTGCTGCTGAAGATTGAGCAGGTCGGCGGAATTGCCTGTCATACCGGCCGCCGCAGTTGCTTCTTTCAACGCCATCTCGATGGTGGTGGCTGGGAGGATGTGGAGCCTGTGCTGAAAGATCCGGCCGATATTTACGTCAAGAAATAATTCTGCAAAGGTTTTTTGCGATGATCGATCCTGAAGTGTTGCAACGCCTGTCGGCGACGCTGGAACAGCGCAAGGCCGCGCCACCCGAGTCGTCCTACGTCTCCAGCCTGTACGCCAAGGGCACTGATGCGATCTGCAAGAAGGTCGCTGAAGAAGCCGCTGAAACCATCATGGCGGCCAAGGATGGCGATCTGCGTCACATCGTGTATGAAGTCACCGATCTGTGGTTTCACTCGCTGATTTTGCTGAGCCAGTTCGGCCTGTCGGCCGATGATGTGCTGGGCGAATTCCGTCGGCGCGAAGGTATCTCCGGCATTGACGAAAAGAACTCGAGAAAATCATGAGCGATTGCCTGTTCTGCCGCATAGCCAAGGGCGAAATCCCCAGCAACAAGGTTTATGAGGACGAGGAAATTCTCGCCTTCAAGGATATCCATCCGAAAGCACCGGTGCATCTGCTGATCATCCCGAAAAAACACATTGCGACGCTGTCGGACGCACAGGCTGAGGACGCGCCACTGCTGGGCCGCATGCTCGCACTCGCGCCGCGTCTTGCTGCGGATCAAGGTGCCACGGACGGTTTCCGGACCATTATCAACACAGGCAGGGTCGGCGGGCAGGAGGTGTATCATTTGCACCTTCACGTGCTGGGTGGCAATGCGCCGCTGCCGGCCATGCTGCAACATTAAGGAGCGATTCAAATGGGTTCATTCAGTATCTGGCATTGGCTGGTTGTTCTGGTGATCGTACTGCTGGTTTTCGGCACCAAGAAACTGCGCAATATCGGCGAAGATCTGGGCGGTGCGATCAAGGGTTTCAAGCAGGGCATGAAGGATGGTTCTGAGGACAAACCGACCGAGCCCGCAGCCAAGATCGCCAGTGGCGAAACCGTTGAAGGCCAGGCCCGCGAAAAGAAGGATTGATCCGCTTCGTTGCGATCAGGTTGGGGGCGCGAGAGTTTGCGCCCTTTTTGTTTTCAAGCTGTCAGATCATTCAGACTGAATATCATGTTCGACGTTGCTTTTTCTGAGCTCATTTTCATTGGCATCGTGGCGCTGGTCGTGTTCGGCCCCGAGGATCTGCCGCGTGTGGCGCGTACCATCGGCCATCTGCTTGGCAAGTTTCGCCGCTATGTTTCAGATGTGAAGTCCGACATCAGTCGCGAGATGGAACTGGCTGATGTGAAACACATCCATGACGAGCTGAAAGAAGGCGTGCGCAGCCTGCAGGACACGCTCAATACGCAGGCCCGCTCCCTGGAAGCTGATTTTCAGCAATCGATAGGCAGCATCCATCAGGATCTGTCCATGAGTCCGGAGCATTCAACTGCCACTCCAGCTGAGCCGGAGCCATTCCAATTGACGGGCGACGCGCCTGTCGAGGTAGCCGAGGTGACGACAGAACCAGAGGTGGATGACAGTCAGCCTGATCTTTTCGGCATGCCTGAAACCCCTGTGCGGAAGGTTTGAAGCTTATGGATATGCAGGATTCCTTCATTTCGCATCTGGTCGAACTGCGCAATCGCCTGGTCAAAGCCTTGCTGGCGGTATTCGTGATTTTCCTGTGCCTCGTCTGGTGGGCCAAGGATCTGTATGCCTTGCTCGCCGCGCCGTTGATGGCGGTGCTGCCACAAGGCGGACAGATGATCGCCACCGACGTGGTGGGCGTCTTCCTGGTGCCGGTCAAGGTGGCTGGCTGGGTGTCCCTGCTGATTGCCATGCCCTACATTCTGTATCAGGCCTGGTCTTTCATCGCGCCGGGTCTGTATGCGCATGAGAAGCGTCTGGCCGTGCCTTTGCTGGTCGCCAGCTGCCTGCTGTTTGTGGCCGGCATGGCCTTCGCCTATTTCGTTTTCTTCCCGGGCATGTTTCGCGTGATGGCGAGTTTTACGCCCGAGGGCGTGGCCTGGATGACCGATATCGACAAGTATCTGGGCTTTGTGATGGGCATGTTCCTGGCCTTCGGCGCGACATTTGAAGTCCCGGTGGTCGTGGTGTTGTTGGTGATAATGGGGGTGGTCTCGGTCGAGAAGCTTGGCGAGATTCGCCGGTACGTTATTGTTGGCGCATTTGTCGTAGCGGCGGTGATTACGCCGCCCGACGTGGCTTCGCAGCTGATGCTGGCGATCCCGATGTGCCTGCTGTATGAGGCAGGCATTCTGGTGGCACGGGTGGTGGTGCGCAAAAGGGCGGTTTGAGAAATTTTTGATGCAAGCTGAAGAGCCGCTTCCAGCTTGGCTCTTGTGCAAGGCAGGCTGAAGACCCAGGCGGGGAAAGGCTCTTCAGCCACTGTTTAAAATCGTCATTCCGGACTTGATCCGGAATCCAGAAAATGGGTGGCGAAGGGCGCTGGATTCCGGATCAAGTCCGGAATGACGGGGTAGAGGGTAGGAGCCTTTCGCGCAGATCAAGCTCGGGCCATCGCCGGCCCAGCCGCCATCTCGATCACCAGCAGATGCGCGCCGCTGGCGCTGCTGATGTCCAGCGAAGTGCCGACCGACTCCAGCCCATCGCGCTCCTTGAGCGTTTCGCCATTGATCTGCGCCTCGCCTTCGATCAAGACGGCGTAAGCCTGACGTCCCGGATACACCTCGAAACGTGTAGTGCCGCCAGCGGAGAGGGCGGTGACGTGGAAGTTCGCGTCCTGATGAATCTTGACGGGAGCACCACCGAATTCGGGGGAGACCAGATGCAGCCACTTGTCTTCACGCGCCGCCCAGTCGAACTCGTGATCGCCGTAGTTCGGTGCATAGCCGGCACGATCCGGCAGGATCCAGATCTGTAGCAGGCGGGAGGTCTCGCTGCCCTGGTTGTGTTCGCTATGCCGCACACCGGTGCCGGCGCTCATGTACTGGACGTGGCCGCGCGTCAGTGTGCGCTGGTTGCCCATGCTGTCGGCGTGCGTCAGGCTACCGTCGATGACGTAGGAGATGATCTCCATGTCGCGGTGGCCGTGGGTGTCGAAACCTGTTTGCGGGGCGATCAGATCGTCATTGATAACCCGCAGCGCGCCGAACTGGATGCGTTTCGGGTCGTGGTAGTCGGCGAAGGAGAAGTGGAACCAGCTTTGCAGCCAGCCCAGATCCGAGCGACCCAGCGTAGCTGCACGAAAAATCTTGATCATGCTGGTGTACCGTTTTGGGAGAGTTTCTGCGCATGAGCCTGCAGCGCTTCCAGTTGCTGCACGATCAGGCTTTGCAGCTTCGTATCGACCAGATTGCCGTCGGCATCAAAACTGGCGCTGAAGGCGTTGGCGAAAACTTCCGGCTTGTTCAGGACATGCAGATCCAGGAAAACGCAGACCTGACGCAGGTGGTATTGCGCACGCGAAGTGCCCATGCCGCCGCCGGCGCCCATCATGGCGGCGGGCTTGCCGGCCAGACAGTGGTTGTCCGGCTCGCGCGAGGCCCAGTCGAGCGCATTCTTCAGGGCAGGTGCAATCGAGTAGTTGTATTCGGGGCACGCAAAAAGCAATGCGTCCGCTGCGGCCATCTGGGTCAGCAGAGAGTGCACGGCAGCGGGCTTTTCGCTGATGTCGGCATTATAAAAAGGCAGGGCTGACAAGTCGGCAATTTCGATCTCCACGCCTTCGGGCGCATGCGCCTGTGCGTAGCGCAGCAAGGTGAGGTTGCGTGAAGCGCGGCGCAGGCTGCCACAGATACCAAGGATTTTGAGTGTTTTCATGGGGTGAGCTCTCGTGTGGGGATGTCTTGCGGGTGAGTCACGAGTTTAGACCAAGCCGCAGACTGGTGCAGGTGGTTTTCAGGGCATCCTGCTGAAGAGCCCCAAGGGGCGGAGATCTTCAGCAGGATGCCCTGAAGAAGTCCGACAGGCGCGGCTCTTCAGGCAGTGCTCAGCATGCGTCGTGTCTGCCAACTGGATCAGGCTTTGAAGGCGCCGTCGTCGTAAGCCTTGGCATATTCCTTCCAGTCGCTTTCGACTTGTTCGGCGCAGGTTTCCGCCAGTGTCAGCAGGCGTGCGCGCCATTTGTTTTTCTGGCCGAATTCGATCAGCTCGTCGGCATTCGCCGCGCTCTTGCGGCCGCTGCTGCGCAATTGACCCCAGGCGACGAGTTGGCCCATCTGTTCGAGCAGTTCGCGAAACTGTTTTGATTTTCCGACGCACTGGCTCAGATCGATACGGTCTTGCGCGGGCTGCAGCTCGCGCAGGGTGCATGCGTGGCGCCCCAGATCCAGCGCATGCAAAAAGGCGTTCGGGCTGGCTTGCATCATTTGCTGCACGCCGATTGCGCGCTCGGCATCCGAGGCCCAGCGTGGTTCCGGGTTCTTGAGCCGGGGCGTCAGCGAGGAGGGCTGGGCGGCTTTCAGATCCAGCAGGTAGTTGCCATCCGGCCCGCCCTTGCCGCGCACCAGAATGACATAGCGCTCCAAGCCCAGGCTGGCATTGCCACTGACGCGACGTGCGACATCGAGCACTTCGAAAAAGCCGGGATCTTTCTGTTGCGCGGCGAATTCAGCGAGCAGGGCTTGCACACGTTCGGACTGTTTGATACTGGCAGGCAGCGCCTTGTCGCCATCCACGCGCAGGCTGCGGCGCTTGCCACGCAACTTTGTGCGGCTATCCAGAAAATCCTTGCGGCTGCGCCCGCGCAACTCTTCCAGATGTTCGCGAATCAGGCCTTCGGCGCTGTCACGCTCCAGCCAGCGCGCCTTGCCTGTTGTCAGCGCATTGGCATAGCTGTCAATGAATGCGCGGCCGTGCTCGATGGCTTCATCGTGTTTGATCTGAAGTGCAGGCGCCGCGACCAGCACGCTGGCCACAAAGCGCACCAGGCTCCAGCTCGCAGGGGCTAATGTGGCTTCATCAAAATCGTTCAGGTCAAAATACACCAGACGATTGTCGCCTTTGTAGCTGCCGAAGTTCTCCAGATGCAGGTCGCCGCATGACCACGCCAGCGGAGCCTTGTAGAGTGATTTTTCCTCGGGCATGCGGGCGTTGAAAAGGTGGCTGGTGCCGCGCAGGAAGGCCAGCGGATCCTGGCGCAGTGCTGCGTATTTGAGGGCGAGCCGTTCGGGTTCACGTCCGGCGTTGTAGCTGATCAGAGTATCGATAAGGCGGGGCATGGAGTCTCGTAAAGGCGTGTTGTGGTTGGTGCTTGGTGTGAGGGTAGCGCTTGCTCCGCGTCAGAATTGTGACACCCAGACTTTGGGACGCTGCAGTATGGCTTCTTTAACAGGCTTGGATAGGTTCTTTATTTAAACCATTGTTGTTGAATGGTTTTTGCTGGCGAGCCTAAGACCTTGGTCTGATCTATCCCGCATCCGCTGCGGATTTGCAGCCGGCTTCAATACTTGTTTGACACGCCCTGCGGCTGGCACCTAGCATTGAGCATTGCCGCCCGGAAAACGGGTGCAAGACGCGCCATGAATGCGTGCAGCAAAGCTTGTTTTTCCGGCCTTTGGCGGAGAAGCCTTTACCCCCAACTTTATTCGATCTTCCTATTGCCATGCGCTATTGGCTGTTGATAGTCCTGTTCCTGCCTCTGCAGGTCTTTGCCCAATCGTTGGGAAAAATCACTTTCACGGAAGGGAGCGTGCGGGTGATTCGCGATGCTTCCATTCTGCTAGGCGCCGCGGGCGCCGTGCTGGAGCCTGCCGACATTCTGGAAACGGCCCAGCCCGGCTTCGCGCTGATCGAATTTCCGGATGGCACAGTGATCGCCCTCGGCGCTGCCACGCGCGTAATGGTTTCGCGCACGCCGCAAGCTGGCTCCGAGATTTTTCTGCTCGAAGGCTGGCTGAAGGCGCAGTCGCGTAACAGCGCCAGCACCTACAGCTTGTCCAGCCAGGCCCAATCGGTCGGCTGGAAGGACGTGAGTTTGATCGCGCATGCACGCGCAGCGGCGGGTGAAGTCTTTGTCGAGAGCGGCTCGCCCAGTGTCGGACAGACCGACAAGCGGGGCCGTCCTGCGGGCATGCAATCGGCAAAGCCCGGACAGTTCGTGATGCGCAATGGCGACAAGCCGCCGGTGTCACAAGCACGTCCGAGTGCCGAATTCCTCAGTGTCATGCCGGGGGCATTCAAGGACGCCTTGCCAGCACGGCTGGATCGTTTCAAGGACCGCAGTGTCGAAGCCAAGTCTGCCGGGCCAGTTACTTATGCCGATGTGGCTGACTGGCTGAGTGCGCCCCAAAACTGGCGGGCCGGTTTCGTCAAACGTTTCGAGCCGCGTCTGGCAGATCCGAAGTTTCGTCAGCAACTGGATGCCGGCCTCAAGAATCACCCGGAATGGGAGCGGATTCTGCATCCGCCGCCTGTAAAACGACCGTAAGTACACCGAAGCACACACTCAGCCCACCCTGACATGAACGAAAGCGCACCGTGAAACTGATCATCAAATTCAATCTGGCCTTGAGTCTCGTTTTTGTCCTTGGCCTTGCCGCGGCCGGCTATGTTTCGCACGAAGTCCTGCAGCGCAATGCGCGGGAGGAAGTTTTGCAGAATGCTCGCATCATGATGCAGGGTGCGCTGGCGGTGCGCGGCTACACCAGCAGCCAGATCAAACCGCTGCTGGAAACGCAGATGAAGTACGACTTTTTGCCGCAGTCGGTATCGGCTTTCGCGGCGACGGAATACTTTGCCGAGCTGCGCAAACAGTATCCTGAATACGCCTACAAGGAAGCGACGCTGAACCCGACCAATCTGCGTGATCGCGCTACGGACTGGGAGGCGGATATCGTCAATAATTTCCGCCAGGGCGGCGAGCAGAAGGAAATCATCGGCATGCGCGACACGCCAACCGGCAGCACCCTGTATCTGGCGCGGCCGATGCAGATCAAGGATCCGAATTGCCTCACCTGTCACAGCACTGTCGAAGCCGCACCGAAATCGATGATCGATCGCTACGGCAGCGCCAATGGTTTTGGCTGGAACATGCTCGAAGTGGTGGGGGCGCAGATTGTTTCGGTGCCGATGGATTTGCCGGTGCAACGTGCCTGGAACACTTTCAAGGTCTTCATGGGCTTGCTGCTGGCGCTTGGCGCCTTCATCTTCATTCTGCTTAATGTGCTGTTGATCGTGCTGGTTGTACGCCCGGTCAACAAGCTTGCCGGTCTCGCTGACAAGGTCAGTCTGGGCGAGATGGATGTGGAGGAGTTCGATAGCCGTGGCGGTGATGAAATCGCCACCCTAGCCGGATCTTTCAGCCGCATGCGCAAGAGCCTGGTGCACGCCCTGAAAATGCTTGAGTCCTGATAGACACAGCTATGGCGGATATCAGCAAACTGGGCAAATACGAGATCACGGGAGTTCTGGGTAAAGGTGGTATGGGCACCGTTTACCAAGGGATTGATCCCGTTATCGAGCGTACCGTTGCCCTCAAGACCATCCGTAAGGAATTGCTGGAGGACGGGCAGGGCGCCGATATGGTCGAACGCTTCAAGAACGAAGCGCGTGCGGCCGGACGCCTTAACCACCCTGGCATCGTCGCCATCTACGATTACGGCGAAGACGAAGACGTCTCCTTCATTGCGATGGAGTACGTGAACGGCTGCGGCCTGAACCAGTTCTTCAAAACCAATCCGAAGATCCCGCTCGCCGATGTTGTCAGCATCATGCTGCAGCTGCTGGCCGCGCTGGACTATGCGCACGAACAGGGCGTGACCCATCGCGACATCAAGTCGGCCAACTTGCTCATCACCAGCGATGGCAAGCTCAAGATCACCGATTTCGGTATCGCCCGGCTGGATACCTCGCACCTCACTCTGGTCGGCACCATCATCGGTACACCGGCCTCGATGGCGCCGGAACAGTTCATGGGTCTGCCGGCCGACAGGCGCTCCGATGTGTTTTCGGCAGGCGTGGTGTTCTACGAAATGCTCACCGGCCAGCGGCCCTTTGTGGGCTCTGCCGAGACCATGCCGTCCAAGGTCTGCTATGACGTCGAGGCGCCGCCTTCGTCGATCCAGCCGGATCTGCCCGTCGCTTTCAATCTTGTCTCGGCCAAGGCGCTGGCCAAGTTGCCGGAGGAACGTTACGCCAGCGCGCGTGATTTCAGCCAGGGCATTCAAGCGGCTTACGAAGGCTCTTTCCAGACGCGTCCCAGCCTGGATGTATCCGAACAGACGGTGGTGCTGACCGCGCAAGCCGTGCAGGCCAGCATGGCGGCAATGAAAGCCAAAGCCGAACGCGCTTCGGCGGGACAGCCCAGCCAGCCCGGGCAGGCCAGCCTGTCGGGTCAGCAGTCGATGATCACCAGCTGGCACGACGCCACCCTCAAGGATGTCGAACGTCAGCTGGCCGCGCATATCGGGCCGATGGCCAAGGTTATGGTCAGGAAGGCCGCGTCCAGCACGGTCGATATGAAGGAGCTTTACGCCATTCTGGCGAGCAATCTTGAGAGCGAAGGTGCGCGGCGTGAATTTCTCAGCGGCATCAGTCGTCTGGATCCCGCCGAGGTGTCAAATCACAGTGGCATCCGGGTCGTCACGCAGGGTATGGCGCCTTCGATGGTGTCGGCGTCTGTTGCACAGATCCCGCAGCAGACCATTGATACGACATCCCGTCAGCTCGCCCGTTACCTTGGTCCGATTGCCGGCGTGCTGGTCAAGAAGGCCGCACTCCAGGCGCCCAGCCTGAGTGCTTTTTACACCTCGCTTGCCGACAAGCTGGGCAGCGATGATGAACGCCGCAATTTCCTCAAAGACGTAGGCGTCAAGCAATAAGGGGCTCTGCCTGAAGAGCCGCACCTGGCGGACCTCTTCAGGCAGCATGCCGCGACAGGTCCTCTGCATGCGGTTCTTCAGGCCGCTCTCTTTAAACCTCCCATGGCGCACTGCAATAAGGCTGCGCAACTGTGCTGGATCAAGTTTGCGTGGACAGCGCCATGTCATGTTGCGTGCGGGCTGGAATTAATCCTGCCTGAAAAGCGGCTTATTTATGGCCGACCAAAAAACGGATGGCGCTCAGCGACCACCACACAAAAGGAGGATTCATCGATGTCCGCATCGCAAAGCATCTGCAATCGGGGCTGGCGCGTCGCGCTGGCGGGCCTGGGGGTCAATCTGTTGCTGGGCACGCTGTACGCCTGGGGCGTGATGGGCAAGGCGCTGGTCGTCCAGCTGCACTGGAGCAAGACCGACGCCGTGTTGCCCTTCGCCGTATCCACTGCCGTGTTCGCCATCACCATGGTGTTTGCCGGCCGTGCACAGGACAAGCTCGGGCCGCGTGGGGTGGCCAGTCTAGGCGGTCTGTTCTTCGGGCTGGGCGTGGCAGCGTCTTCCTTTTTCTCTTCGCCGCTGGCCATCATGCTGTGTTTCGGCGTGGTCGGTGGCATGGGCATCGGCCTGGCTTATTCGGCCACTACGCCGGCTGCCGTGAAGTGGTTCGCAGCCTCGCGCAAGGGCCTGATTACCGGCATCGTTGTCAGCGGCGTGGGCCTGGCTGCGGTGTTCATGTCGCCGCTTACCCAGTTTCTGCTGGCGCAGAGCAGCATTGCCCAGACCTTCCTGATCCTCGGTCTCGGCTCAGCCGTATCGATCCTGATTCTGGCCCAGTTCCTCACCAATCCGCCGCAAGGCTATGTTCCAACCGGACAAGCCGCAGTGGGGCAGGGTGTTAAAGTCGTGGCACCGCGTCGTGATGTCGAATGGCATGAAATGCTGCGCACGCCACAGTTCTATCAGCTATGGGTGATGTATGTGCTGACCGCCTCGGCCGGCCTGATGATCATCGCCAACGTGCCCATCATCGCCAAGGAACAAGCGGGGTGGGAAGCCGGCTTCGTACCGGTGATGCTGCTGGCCGTATTCAACACGCTGGGCCGTTTCAGCAGCGGCGCCCTGTCGGATCGTCTGGGTCGCACCCATACCATGGTGATCGCTTTCGCCCTGCAGGCCATCAATCTGTTCTTCTTTGCCCACTACACCAGCCCGCTGTCCATCGCATTGGGCGCCTCGTTTGCCGGCATGTGCTATGGCACCATTTTCACGCTGATGCCTGCCGCCACCGCCGACTACTACGGTCTGCGCAATATGGGCGTCAATTACGGTCTGGTGTTTACCGGCTTCGGCGTGGCCGGTGTGTTCGGCTCGCTGCTCGGTGGTCGGGTGCGCGACATGTTCGGCTCCTTCGATCTGGCCTACGTGATCTGCGCCGGCATGCTGCTCGCCGCTGCCGTACTCGCGTGGTTCATGCGTACGCCGCAGATTGCGGTGCAGTCGGTGCCTGACGCTGCCGAACAGCCTGCCTGAACGCCGCACCTGAACAAGCCCGGACGCGCCTTATCGGCGCCGATCCGGGCTTTTTGCATTGATCAATCCCGCCACCAATACACTGCTACGCACAAACCGATCCCGATTGCATAGAGCAGCCAGACGCTTGATACAAAATACGGAAAGCCCATCAGGCACAAGCCGATCATCACATGCGGAATGTTGGCGGTCTTCTTGCCGTAGCCGAACACCGCCATGCCGATCAGGCCGAAGAGGAGGGAAGCGAACAGTTCTGCGGGGCTGGGCATGGTCGTGTGACGTTCTCATTCCATTTCTAAATCAATACGATCACGAAAACGAGCCGCAGACAGTGTAAGTACACGGCAAAGCGAAGTTGACAAAGAGCGGATTGAGTTAGAAATGGAATCAGGCCGGCTCGAAATATTCCAGCATCAGCTGCACGCTGGCCACGCCCTGATATTCATTTGTCGCCAGACGATAGGCCGCGCGGATGCGCGCGGGCACGCTCTCGGCGCAATTGAAACGGATCGCCTCGAACACCGCGCCGGGTTTGGACAGGGTGAGTTTGAGGTGCTTATCCTTGAGCAGGCGCTGCTTGTCGACCTGGAATACATCTTCGAACAGCGGCGCTGCAAAGCCCTGACCCCAGATTTCGGCTTCGAGCAGGCGGGCCATTTCCAGATTCATGTAGCCAGTTTCCAGCGCGCCGTCGGTTTCCAGATTGCGCTGCAGATCCTGCGGGCTGAGCAGGCTGGCGACGGTGTCAGCGAAGATCTGGCGGAAACGTTTGAAATCACGTTCGTGAATCGTCAGGCCAGCCGCCATCGCATGGCCGCCAAACTTGAGGATCAGATCGGGGTGGCGCTTGGTGATCAGATCCAGCGCATCGCGCAGATGCAGGGCGGCAATCGAGCGGCCGGAGCCCTTGATCTCGCCCTCGCCGTTGTGATCCGAAGCGCGGGCGAAGGCGATGGTCGGGCGGTGCGCCTGATCCTTGATGCGCCCGGCGACGATGCCGACGACACCCTGATGCCACTCGGGTTCGAACAGTGAAATCGCCGGGCCTTCGTCGATACGCGTGGCATCCAGCGTGGCGAGCGCGGCGTCGCGCATTTCGCCTTCTATTTCGCGCCGTTCGCGGTTCAGGGCATCCAGTTGCTGGGCGATATTGAAGGCGCGGGCATAGTCGTCGGTGAGCAGGCATTCGATGCCCAGACTCATGTCCGATAGGCGGCCGGCGGCGTTCAGGCGCGGGCCCAGCGCGAAACCCATGTCGAAAGTGGAGGCGCGCTCGGGATCGCGCCCGGCGGCGCCAAACAGCGCACGGATGCCGGCGTGCATACGCCCGGCGCGCATGCGCGCGATGCCCTGACGCACCAGCAGGCGGTTGTTCGGGTCGAGCTTGACCACGTCGGCGACGGTGCCGAGCGCGACCAGATCGAGCAGATTTCCCAGGTTCGGCTCCGCACGCTCCGTGCTGAACCAGCCCCGGCTGCGTAGCTCGGCACGCAGCGCCAGTGCCACGTAAAACATCACGCCGACGCCCGCGAGGTTCTTGCTCTCGAACGTGCAACCCGGCTGATTGGGATTGACGATAACTTCGGCTGTCGGCAGCGTGTCACCGGCCAGGTGATGGTCGGTGACCAGCACCGTCATGCCCAGCGCCTGCGCGGCGGCCACGCCGTCTACGCTGGCGATGCCGTTATCGACGGTGATCAGGATCTCTGCTTCAAGCCTGGCGACCTCGGCCACCACGCTGGGCGACAGGCCGTAGCCATGCACCACGCGATCCGGTACAAAGTAATGCACATCGCTGGCGCCCATTGCCCGCAAGGCGCGCACGCCAACTGCACAGGCGGTGGCGCCATCGCAGTCGTAATCGGCGACGATCACCATGCGCGCATTGGCCTCGATGCCATCGGCCAGCAGCAACGCGGCTTCGTGAATGCCCTTGAGGCCTTCGGGCGGGAGCAGGGTCGACAGATCGGTCTTCAGCTCGCTGGCGGATGCAATCCCGCGTGCGGCATACAGCCGCGCCAGTAGCGGATGCAGGCCAGCTTCACTCAGGCGACGGGCGATGGCGGGCGGGGCAGAGCGCTGGATCAGCTGGGTCATTCAGGTGCGTCAGGGGATGGTTGCGGTGCTGCCTGCAAGAGCGGCGCCAGGCGGTCGTTTGCGAGTGTGCCACGCCAGAAGGCCCAGCGGGAGCGGGTCTTCAGGCTGCTGCTTAAAAACATGCGGTCCGAGGGGGCGCACAAGTTCAGCTCCTGCAAACGCCCGGCTTGCCAGGCTTCCCACAGCGGCTGCAGCAGCTCGTCATCCAGTTCCTGCAAGGCCGTCAGCCAGCCCATGAAATCGCCGGCCAGCGCCGCATCCTGCAGGCGTGTGTCATGCCACCAGCGGTGCCCCGCCTGGCCGCTGGCGGGCGAATCGGCCGCGTCGCTGGCGAACCAGTGCGCGCCGCTAACGGCGGCCAGACCACGCAGCGTTGGTTCGTCGCCGATCAGGGTGTTGGCAGGGCGTTTTAGCGGGCTGAATTCGGTGCAGCCGGCTGGCGCTGCGCCCCAGAACCACAGAGCGTTGGCGGTGAGCTGGCCGCGCTCGCCACGCAGGCGGTTGAGCGGATGGTTGTAGAGCAACACCTGAATGGCATTGGCCAGCCGGTTCCAGTCGCGCGCGCCTTCGCCCTCGGGCTGGAAGAGTGCTGCGGGTCGACCCAGCACATCGGCCAGCGGATGAAAATGCGTGGCGACAGGCTGCCGCAGATGCAGGTACCAGCGCTGAGCGTTGGCCGCGTGGAATTCACCAATGTGCGCAAATTCTTCGTTCAGCGCAGCGATCAGTGCTTCGACTTCGGTGGGTCGCAGGTCTAGTTCGCGCGGCCCGCGCAGCACCAGCGAACTGCTGGTGAATGCCAGCGACACCGGATCGGCGCACAGAATATTGGGGTAGGGCGCGTCTTTGGGGGCGAAGGGTTGTTCCCGTCCGTCGGCAGCCCTTTCGCTTTCGCCTTCCCAGCGCAGCGCCCCCCAGGGCAGATTCTCCGCCCCGAATTGCTGCGCCAGCCAGCTTGCATACGGCAGGCCGCTTTGCTGGCGCACCCGGCCGTGGCCAAGAATCGCCGCCAGACCGGGCAACTCCAGCTCGCGCAGCGTGGCCGTAATGCCATTGCCGGGCCACACCAGTCCGGGCAGCACACAGGTCACTCGACTGCTTTGCGGTAAATGGGCACGCAGAACCATGCTGGGGTGAAAGCTCACTGAATAATCTTGATTGAAAGCGGGTTCGAGGACTATGCCGAAGGTGCAGATGAAGCCGGGGCAGTGTAGCATTGCCCCGCTATGAATTTCCCTCTCCTCGTCGGCTTGCGCTACGTGCGCGCCAAACGTCGCAATGCCTCTGGCGGCGGCTTCATTTCCTTCATTTCCTTCGCCTCGATGGCAGGTATTGCGCTGGGCGTCATGGCCCTGATCGTCGTGCTGTCGGTGATGAACGGTTTCCAGGAAGAATTACGCAATCGCATCCTTGGCGTCGCCTCGCATGCGCAGATCGTGGCCTTCGATGGCGATCTGAAAGACTGGTCGGCGTACGCCGCGCTGGCCAAAAAGCGCCCCGACGTACTCGCCGCTGCGCCCTTCGTGCAGCAGCAGGCGATGTTCTCGATGGATCAGTCGGTGCGCGGCAGCGTGATCCGCGGTATCGATCCGGCGCTGGAAAACACCGTGGCGGATTTCTCGTCTTTCATGAAGTCCGGCCAGCTGAGCGATCTGGCCCCCGGCGAGTTCGGCGTGATTCTCGGTAAGGAACTGGCCGGTGCGCTGGGCGTGCGTCAGGGCGACAAGGTGACCTTGATCGCCCCGCAAGGGCTGGTTACCCCGGCGGCAGTGCTGCCGCGCGTGAAGCAGTTCCGTGTCGTCGGCATCTTCGAAGCCGGCATGTTCGAATACGACTCCGGTCTGGCGCTGATTCATATCCGGGATGCGCAGGTGCTGTATCAGATGGGCGACGCTGTCAGCGGTGTGCGCCTGAAGCTCACGGAACTGTTCCAGGCGCGGCGCGTGGCTGGCGAACTCAGCCAGCAATTGCCGCCCGAAGTGTATGTGAGCGACTGGACGCAGAGTCACGCCAACTTCTTCCGTGCCGTGCAGATGGAAAAGACCGTGATGTTCATCATTCTGTCGCTGATCGTGGCGGTGGCCGCCTTCAATATCGTCTCGGCCTTGGTGATGGCCGTGCAGGACAAGAAGGCCGATGTCGCCATCTTGCGCACGCTGGGCGCCAGTCCCGGTTCCGTGATGCTGATTTTCGTGATCCAGGGCGCCATGATGGGCCTGATCGGGCTGGGGGTTGGCGTACTTGGTGGAGTGACGGTGGCTCTCAATATCAGCAGCATCGTGCCCTGGCTGGAACGCACGCTGAACACCCAGTTTCTGGCCAAGGACGTGTATTACATCTCCGATCTGCCCTCGCAATTGCTCTGGGGCGATGTCATCGGCGTGCTCGGTATCGCCTTCGTGCTGACCCTGGTGGCGACCCTGTATCCAAGCTGGCGCGCTTCGCGCATCAATCCTGCCGAGGCGCTGCGTTATGAGTAATGGTGAGGTGATTTCCGACTACGTGCTGGAAGCCAACGGGCTTTCCAAGACCTACGGCAGCGGCTCGACCGCCGTGCGCGTGCTGCATGAAGTGAGCCTGTCTGTCGGCATGGGAGAGACGCTGTCGATTGTCGGCGCCTCCGGTTCCGGCAAGAGCACCCTGATGCACCTGCTCGGCGGGCTCGACTCACCGAGCGCCGGTAGCGTCGAACTGCTGGGCCGCCCGCTGACCAAGATGAATGAGGCCGAACGCGGCCGCATGCGCAATTCGGCGATGGGCTTCGTGTACCAGTTCCATCACTTGTTGCCCGAATTCACCGCGCTGGAAAACGTCGGCATGCCCCTGATCATTCGTGGCATGCCCATGTCGCAGGTGCGCGAACGTGCCGCCGCGATGCTCGATGCCGTCGGCCTCGCGCATCGCTTCGAGCACACGCCGGGCGAGTTGTCGGGTGGTGAACGTCAGCGCGCCGCGATTGCCCGCGCCCTCGTAACCGAGCCGCGCGTGCTGCTGGCCGACGAGCCGACCGGCAATCTGGACCGCGTCACCGCTTCAACGATTTTCGAACTGATGCTCGACCTGAACCGTCGTCTGGGTACCGCATTGATCATCGTGACACACGATCCGGACATTGCCCGCAGAGCCGCACGGATATTGACGCTGCGGGATGGGGTGCTGGAGAGCTAGGCTGGGGGCGGGTCTGCGGGTGATGGGCTTATTTGCGCGCAACATCCAATTAAACGGACGTTTTGGTTTTTATTTCACTATTGATTGGGCCCGAAAATAGTGACTCGTGCTGGTGCAGGGCCGACTTCAGTCGGCCGACTGAGTGTGGTGTGCGACGGAAGTCGCATCTACGTTTCAAACTTAAATCGGACCGAATCAATAGGCATCATAAGAAATGCACATGCAACAGGAAGTGCGAGTCCTGAACTCATCTGTCGAGCTGATAACCAGCTATGTGAATTACGCCGTATGTTGCTTTCCTGAGGATCGATCTGCACTCGTAAAAACTGTATCGCCAAAAGACAATACAGCTAAAAAGTATTTTTTTATACTGTTACTGGAGATCGTTGCAAGCGTCAATAAGGAAATAATTTCCTCAAAAGATAGTGGCGATACCATACTTCGGCTTCTTCACAAGATATCTACATCACCTTCACTT
Organism: Uliginosibacterium flavum; assembly: GCF_040566545.1. Lineage (NCBI taxonomy): Bacteria > Pseudomonadati > Pseudomonadota > Betaproteobacteria > Rhodocyclales > Zoogloeaceae > Uliginosibacterium > Uliginosibacterium flavum. The sequence continues at coordinate 184,973 of NZ_JBEWZI010000006.1, read as the reverse complement.
GATTCAGTATCTAATCGTACTGCCGCATTAAAAAAAATCAGTTGAGGATTTTGAGGCTTGGCTTGATTACGAGTTTGAGTATGAGATCTATTCAGCCAACGTTGGAAAAGAACTAAAAATACGACTGTCTCGGAAAGATGCCATATATCTTATTGGAAATAGATGCAAGCATTCTCTCCCGAGATCAAATGCAATTATTGATAAGATCTTGAAGATCTATAATCAGAACGGAGCAAACCTAGAGCCGAGTGCGGGAGTGCTAATTCTTGAAGATATTGATAATTGGCTTTTTGATGACTTTGGCGGTTATCACTTCACAAAACTATGTGAGCTAAGCGTAAAAGTCTATTATAGAATAGTTCAATATGTCCGACCTGTTTATGAAAAATCTATCGTACGCAAAGAGGGTGGTAGATATTCATACGTTATTCCAGACGAAATAACCGGGAAAGACGGCAAGTTTGAATTTTATGATTTATTAAATAAAGTGCGGTCTCCATTTTTGCCAGCTATTGAAACATGGGAACATTTGGAGGGGCGGCTTTAGCCTTGTAGGACGGGTCATTGACCCGCGCGGACATGTCGGAGCTTGCCAGCCAAGCCGTCCATACGGACGGCAAGCGGTGGGTTACGCCGCAAAAATCGCGGCTAACCCACCCTACGAAACCCGCCGCCCGAAGAGCCGCGCCCAGCCTTGTTCTTCAGGTTGTTCATGGCCCACCCTCAGCGCCGCGCTCAAACGGCTCCTTCCCCTTTTCAGGGGGAAGGTTGGGATGGGGGTTCTCTCGCTCAACAAGGCGAGTCCTCGATTTGACGTATTTACCCCCACCCTTGCCCTTGCCCTGAATGTTCGGGCCTGTCGATTTCCGTGTGTCGCGAAACGTTAGCTTCCACATGGCATCGACAAACTCCAGCCGTGTTCAGACCAGATCAACCTGATCAATCCCCCAGAATCCCGTACCAGCCAAAGCCCACGCCAAAGCTGTTTGAATTGCTCACGCCCGCCACGCGCGAGGCGGTGAGGTCGATGCCGAGCTTTTCGGGGATGGCCCAGAGGCGCAGGCCGGTGGACTGGGTGGTGCCGGCGCGTTGTACGTTTTGCGCTTCGGCGAAGAGCAGGACGCGTTCATGCGGTGCGTAGCTCAGTGCAAGATTGGCGAGGCGCACGTTTTGGTGCTCGATGCGGTCGCGGACGCTGCCCAGATTGGCATGGGCGGTGAAGCCGGCGCCGATGTCCCAGCTGGCGAGCGCGAGGGCGCCATTTTCAACGGGCTGCCAGCCGCCTTTTTCGTCTTCGCCGGCCGGGTTGACGCGGGCGCGGCCGGTCCATAGCTTGGCGCCGAAGCCGACGGGGCCGAATTTGAGCATTTCTGGCGCCCATTTAAGGGCGACGCCTTGTGCGGTTTTTGTCTGTTCATCCGGCAGTTTTGTCCTGTCAAATTCCGCGCCGAGTTCGAATTCCCCCAGACCACAGGCCGGTGCGGCAACCCCACTGCTGGTTTCTTTGCTGCGTTCGCGCCAGACTTCGAACTGGCATTGTTTGTCGCCGACTGTGCCCGCATCGTCGGTGGCGAGGGGGCGGCCGGCGAAGGCGGGGAGGGATGCGCTGAGCAGGCTGGCGAGCAGGAGAGCTTTTTTCATGGCATGACCTTGTTTGAAAGAGGGAATAGCCGGATTGTATCTATCAAACAAGAATCGTTCTCATCAAAGGCCGCTGGTTTGATCCAGATCAGATTTTTCGGCTCTGCTTGGCCTGACAAGCGGCACGGCGCCGAACCAGGGAGCGGCGCAGATGAAATTCCCAGGCCCATTTCACGCCGAAATAGCTGGCTAAGGCCATCAGGAAAGCGAGGATGGGGACGCCGATCAGCAAGGGGTGGCCCAGCGCCAGCATCCAGTGCCACAAGGCGTGCAGCGTAGCGCCGAGGCTATGAAAGTCGAACTCGGGCGGTGCCTGGAATTTTGCCTCGCTGCCGCTAACAAAGCGGCCGATGTAAAAGGCCACCATGTATAGCGGGGCGATGGTGAATGGGTTGGAAAACCAGGTGCCGACCAGGGCCAGCGGCAGATTGACGCGGAAGTAGATGCACAGGATGGCGGCTCCGAGCATTTGTAGCGGGCCGGGAATCAGGCTGCAAAACATGCCGATGGCCAGACCACCGGCGGCGGAGTGGCGGTTCAGGTGCCACAGGCGCGGATGCAGCACACTGTTGCCGAGCAGGGAGAAGACTTTATGCTCGCGCAGTTTGTCAGAGTGGGGCAGGTGGCGACGGATCAGTTTGCGCATGCGCTCATTATGGTCGACGGGATGTGCACGTGGACGGCTGGCAATGCGGGTAGTTCAATGCGATTCAGGAAATGCACTGGCGATAATCGCTTGATGCGTTCCTTCATCCTGTTTTTTTCTCTGGGGATCTGGCTGTGTCAGCAGCAGGCGGAGCTGTTTTCGTGGGCACATGCCCTGACAGCCGCAGCGGGCGGGCTTCTTGTGGCAGGCATGCTGAAGAAGCACGCCAGGCGCTCCTCTTGGGGCATGCTGCTAGCAGCAGCTTTACTGGCGGGGTTTGCGTACGCGAACTGGCGCGCAGAACTGCAGTTGGCCGACAAGCTGGCTGAGGCGCTGGAAGGGCAGGATGTAGAGGTGGTCGGGCGCATCGTCGATTTGCCGCAGCCCTTTGCGCGGGGTTTGCGTTTCCAGCTGGAGACGCTGGATGCGCCGCCCGGTGTGCCGCAAAATCTGGCGCTGGTCTGGTACGTGCAAGGCCGTTACAGTCAGACTTACGACGCGACGGCGGAGGAGGATTCGAGTCTTCCTGCCGTGCATGCCGGTGAGCGCTGGCATTTCACGCTGCGTTTGCGTCAGCCGCATGGCAGCCTCAACCCACATGGTTTTGACTACGAAGCGCTGATGTTCGAGCGCGGCATTGGCGCCACCGGCTATGTGCGCCCCAAGGGCCGCAATGAGCGCCTCGCCGCCTTCGATGCGACGCCGATGGCCTGGATTGATCATTGGCGCGAGCGGATTCGCACGCGCTTTGAGCGGGCCTTGCCGGATTCGCCCTGGCGCGGCGTGCTGGTGGCGCTGGTCGTGGGCGATCAGGCGGCGATTCCGAAAGATCAATGGAAGCTGTTTCGCCAGACGGGCGTTACCCATCTGATGTCAATATCTGGCCTGCATGTTACGTTGATCGCGGCTTTGCTGGGTTTTGGTGTGGGCGGGCTGTGGCGACGTGTGCCTGCGCTGGCCTTGCGCCTGCCGGCGCAGAAGGCGGCGGTGCTGGCGGGTGTGCTGGCGGCCGGGGCGTATGTGTTGCTGGCAGGCAGCGGGGTGCCGGCGCAGCGCACGTTATACATGCTGGCCGTGGCGGCGCTGGCTTTGTGGTTGGGGCGCGGCACCGGGGCGCTGCGGGTGATGACGTTGGCCTTGCTGGTGGTGCTGTTGATTGATCCCTGGGCTGTGCTCTCGGCCGGATTCTGGTTGTCGTTTGGCGCGGTTGGCGCCTTGCTGCTGATGGCGCGTGGACTGCCGGAGCGAGGCGGGCGCTGGCATTGGCTGGCGAACTGGCTGCGCGCGCAGTGGGCCGTCACCTTGTTTACCTTGCCGATGCTGCTCGGCTTGTTCGGCCAGTTTTCGCTGGTGTCGCCGCTGGCCAATGCCGTCGCGATTCCGCTGGTGAGTCTGGTGATCACGCCGCTGGCCTTGTTGTTCGCGCTTTTACCGCTGCCGGCGCTGGCCGAATTCGCCCACTGGCTGCTGAGCTTGCTGATGACCGTCCTGCAATGGTGCGCGGCAGCGCCTTTCGCTGTGTGGCAGCAGGCGGCTCCTCCGATGTGGCTGGTCGCCGTGTGTTCCGGCGTGGCCCTGTGGAGCCTGCTGCCACGCGGTGTGCCGGCGCGCTGGATCGGGCTGCTGGCATTTGTGCCCTTGCTCATCTGGTCGCCGCTCCGTCCCTTGCCGGGCGCGGCGCAGGTGACGGTGCTGGATGTGGGTCAGGGTCTGGCGGTGCATGTGCGAACAGCGACGCACGATCTGCTCTTCGATACCGGTCCGCAGTATTCGCCGGAGACGGATGCTGGCGAGCGGGTCGTGATTCCCTATCTGCGCGCCGAGGGCACGCCGCATCTGGATATGCTGATCGTGTCGCACAAGGACAAGGATCACGCTGGCGGCGCCGATTCCATCCTGGCTGAAATCCCGGTGCTGGCCTGGCGCAGCAGTCTGCCTGTGGATAGTCCCTTGTTGGCCGCAGCTGCGCCGCATCAGCCCTGTCTGCGTGGTCAGGGCTGGGAATGGGATGGGGTGCACTTCGACATGCTGCACCCCACGCCAGAATTTGCGGGAAGCGACAATGAGCGTTCCTGTGTATTGCGGGTGCAGACCATGCAGGGGAACATTCTGTTGACGGGCGATGTGGAGATCACCGCGGAAAACGCCTTGCTGGCCAGCCTGCCCGCGCAATTGCCGGCACAGGTGCTGGTGGCTCCGCACCACGGCAGCCACAGTTCCTCGCAGGAGGCTTTCATTGCGGCAGTGGGCGCGCGCAGTGTGGTGTTCACGGCGGGCTATCGCAATCGTTACCAGCACCCCGCGCCCGAGGTGGTGGCGCGCTATGCGGCCAGCAGCGCGACGCTATACCGCTCGGATGGCGACGGCGCAGTGCGTTTTGATTTCGGGCAAGCAGGTTTGCAGGTGAGCCGGGCGCGCATCGAGCAGGCGCGTTACTGGCATGACCGTACTTACTGATGATCGGAGAATCCTGATGGCCTTGTGCTGCTGGTCGAAACTCAAATCCCTGTTTGGCGCGTCTCCGGGCATGCGCGAGAGCGGTGTGCAATGCCTTACTTCAGGCCAACTGCATCATATGGCTTATACCGAATGGGGCGACCCCGCCAATCCGCGCGTGCTGCTGTGCGTGCATGGTCTGACCCGCAATGGCCGCGATTTCGATGAGCTGGCACGAGCCTTGAGCCGTGACTATCGCGTGATCTGCCCGGATGTGGCCGGGCGCGGGCAGAGCGACTGGCTCGCCAACAAGAACGACTATGCCGTGCAGGTGTATGTGCAGCACATGCTGATACTGCTGGCGCGGCTAGATGTGGCACAGGTGGATTGGCTCGGCACCTCGATGGGCGGCTTGATCGGCATGGGTCTGGCGGCCTTGCCGGATACGCCGATCCGGCGCCTTATCCTGAATGATGTCGGCCCGGTGCTATCGGCGCCGGCGCTGAGCCGGATTGGCGAATACGTCGGGCGGGCGCCCCTGTTCGCATCGGTAGAAGCGGCCGAGCAATATCTGCGTGAAGTGGGGCCGGGCTTTGGCAAGCTGAGTGATGATCAGTGGCGGGCGCTGACCGTCAGTGGCCTGCGGCGGGATGCTGATGGCTGGCGCATGCGCTACGATCCGGCGATTGGTGAAGTGATGCGCGCCTCGCCACTCAAGACCGATATGTTGCTGTGGCCAATGTACGATGCGATCCGCGCGCCCACGCTGGTCTTGCGGGGCGTGGATTCAGATCTGCTGACACACACAACCGCCGAGGCCATGAGTCAGCGCGGACCGCGTGCGCATATCGTGGAAATCGCCGAAACGGGGCATGCGCCGATGCTGATGTGTGCCGGGCAGATTGAAATCGTGCGGAATTTTTTGCTGGAAGCACCTGAGTCATCCGATCCGGTTTAAACGCGTTTTTCGATCAAGTTTTGCTGCGGTCTGCACTTAATCTGTCGTGTTTCATGGCATCCATGGGGAGTGATTCATGCGCATGAGTGTTGAGTTGTTTGCCCTGCAGTCCAAGCGCGTGCGCAGCGTGCTCGACTATCTGGGCTCGCATCTCGATGACGAAGTGTCGCTGGCGCGGCTGGCCGATCTGGCCTGCCTGTCGCCGTCCCAGCTGGAGCGTTTGTATCGCAGCAAGGTGGGTGAGACGCCGATGGTGACCCTGCGGCGCCTGCGTCTGAAGCGCGCGATGGTGCAGATGCGGCAGGGCAGGTCGAGCATTCAGGATCTTGGATTGGCGGCTGGCTATGCTTCGGCGGCCGCCTTCAATCACGCCTTTGTGCGGCAGTTTGGCTTCGCGCCCTCGCAAACCCCCGTTCTGATGCCACATGCAGCAGTGCTGCCGGCACTTCATCTTGAGCAACTGCCCGCGCGTGAGGTTTATCAGTTGCCGTATCAGGGCGTCATCGCGGAGCAGCGCAGCGTGACAGGGCTGCTGGTGGGCAGCCTGGCGGTGGCCGGGGCAAAGCGCTGGCGCAACTGGATGGCGCTGGATCGCGATCGGCCGCTGGGAGGATCAGCCCTGGATCGTGTCGATGTCCTGCATTTCGTCCCCGCCGCCGGGCAACCGCAGGATGTGGCGCGGGTCGATCATGTGTTACATGACGGCGGCTTGTATGCGGTCTGGCATACCCTGGGCTATCCGCGTGCCGTTCAGCTGACAGCGGTGGTCGAACAGATCCGTCGCGACTTGGGCTGCATCTTGCGTGAGGACGCCCGCATGCTGCTGCGCGAGATTACGGTGAGCGGCTATACCGCCCCGCAGGAGCGGCGTTTCGCCTTCTATCTGCCGGTTGCGCATCTCTCCAAACGCCGATCCTGATCAATTTCCATATCGCCAGCGTGGCACGCTTGACGTGCCGGGAACTGACCGGTATTCGAGAGGGAATGATCATGCATCCAGAGCCATTCGTACGGAGCTGGCTTTGCCGTGCTGCGCTGGCAGCACTCGCCGGTTTGGCGACCATGAACAGCCAGGCGTTCAGCGAAGCCCCGGAACTGACCGCAAAAGTCGCCGCTGGTGAGCTGGCGCCGGTGCAGCGCCGTCTGCCGGATCAGCCGGAAATCATTACACCGCTTGAAGCCAATGGCCGCTACGGCGGTAGCCTGCGCACGGCCTTGCTGGCGACTGGTGACGAGAATGGCGTGTTGCGCTTCATCGCTCAGGGCCTCACGCGCTGGGATGCGAAATTCGACCGCGTGCAGCCCAACATCGCCGCAGCCTGGACGGCAAACAAGGATTCAACCGAATACATTTTCACGCTCAGGCGCGGCATGCGCTGGTCCGATGGCGTGCCTTTTACTGCAGACGACGTGGTGTTCGCGGTCAATGACGTGATCGCCAACCAGCCGCTTTCCGGCAATCCGCCGGATCGCTATCAGGCCGGCGGCCAGCCAATGCAGGCCGAGGCGCTGGATCGCTGGCGCGTGCGCATCCGCTTCGCTGCCGGCAACCGGGGCCTGCCCGAGGAACTGGCTGGGCCCTACGGTCATCACCCCGTGCTGTATCCGAAACACTACTGTGCCCAGTTCCATGCCGCCCACAATCCGCAGGCCGACACGCTGGCCAAGGAAGCCGGGCTTTCCGGTTGGGTGGCGCTCTTCAATCAGCGCTGCCCGGCTTTTGGTGGGCGCTGGTACACCACTGCCAAGCCGACGCTGGATCCCTGGGTGATCAGTGCGCCGATGGGGCGGGGCATGGCGCCCGTGGTGGTGCGGCGCAATCCCTACTTCTGGCAGGTCGATCAGGCCGGACGGCAATTGCCGTATCTGGACACCATCCAGTTTGATCTGTTCAAGGACGCCGCAGCCATCCAGACTGCGGCGATAGCCGGCAATCTCGATCTGCAGATTCGTCATGTCGGCGGCGTGGCCCTGCGCGAACAACTGGCGCCGCTGGTGGCGCGCGGTAGTCACTTGATTTTGCGCCTGCCGGATGTGAATGCCTCGGCGGTCGGTTTGTACCTGAACCACACAACCCCGAACTCAGGCCTGGGCGCGTTGTTCTCTGATGTGCGCTTCAAGGCCGCGCTGTCGCAAGCCATCGAGCGTGGGGCCATCGCCCGCGAGGTGTTCCATGGCGAAGCCAGCCCCTGGCAGGTGGGCCCCCCAGCCGGGCATCGCTTCCATAACGAGAAACTTGCTACGCAGTACACGCGCTTTGATCTTGCTGCCACGAACAGTCAGCTCGACGCGCTGGGCCTTACCCGGCGTGACGCCGAGGGCTATCGCCTGCTGCCGGACGGCAAGCGCCTGAGCCTGCGCGCCATCGTCAACAACTACTCGAATCAGATGGTCGATTCGCTGAAGCTGATCCAGAAAAGCTGGGCACAGGCAGGGGTGGAACTGGTGATCGAATCGCTGGATCGCGTGGTGGTGATGAACCGGGCGCGCGCCAATGATTACGACATCGGTGTGGATGTCGTCTCCGGCGGCATCGATCCGAGTCAGAACCCGCGCGCCTATCTCGCCCAGCACCCGGCCGATTCGCGCCAGAGCCTGCCCTGGGTGCGCTGGTACGAGAGCGGCGGCAAGCAGGGAGTCGAACCATCGGTGCCGATGAAGCAGCGCCTCGCACTGTGGGATCAGTGGAAGGCTGCGAAATCCGACGCTGAAGCCGATGCGCTGTTTCGCAAGATCCTTGCGATTGCTGCCGACGAGCTGGAAGTACTCGGTACCGTCAGCTCCCCCGCGCAGACCGGCATTCGCGCCACCCGGCTGCACGGTGTACCCGCAGGCATGCTCGGCGCGTGGATCTGGCCAACGCCCAACCCGTCGCTACCCCAGCAATATTTCATTGAGCAGTAAGCCCTTCGAGAGGGGGCGCGGTGGGGCGGCTGGCTGACCGGAGCCGGCCGCCCTCATCGTATGTGTCCGCAGAGTGGCTATGGGCGTGGCTTGCAGGCTATTCATTCTGCAAACGCAAGCTGGACGGCGATTGCCGGGCAGGATGTCTGGCGAGGCATGCTGCGTGCGGCTCTTCAGCGTGCTGTTTTGACAGCTCTTGCGCCGCGCAAGCGGCTCGGGCATGCTCGCCCGCTTGTCATGTCTCTTGCTGCGGGCACGCCCACATGAATTTCTTCAGTTTCTTCGCCAAATTTTCCTGGGTCGACTGGCTCGGTCTGAGCTGGTTTCTGATCTGCTGGTTCGGTTACGAACGCCTCGTGGAAAAAGGCTGGAAAGGCCATACCACGCTGCTGGCCGAAGGACATCGGCTGCGTCTGGAATGGGCGCGCGAGTTGCTCACGCGCGAGAACCGCATCGTCGACTGCGCTCTGGTGAGCAATCTGGTCAGCAGCGTTTCCTTCTACGCCAACACTTCGATCTACATCATTGCGGGCTTGTTCGCGACCTTGGGCGCGCTGGATCGCTTCATGGATACGGCGGCCGAGTTGCAGTTTTCACACAGCTATTCGCGTGAGGCGATGGAACTGAAGCTGGTGCTGCTGATCACGGTTTTCGTGGTCGCCTACTTCAAATTCACCTGGGCGCTACGTCAGTTCAACGTGCTGTCGATCATCACCGGCGCGGTGCCGCAGAAGGAAGCCGATCCGGATCAGCTGGAGCGTTACGCGCAGAAACACGCGGCGGCCAATACCTGTGCCGGCGATGACTTCAACCGCGGCATTCGTGCCTACTACTTCGGCATGGCGGTGCTGGGCTGGATGCTCTCGCCCTGGCTGTTCATCATCGCCACGAGCGTGATCGTGTTCGTGCAGGCGCGGCGCGAGTTCGATTCGCCGGTGTTGCGCGCCTTGCGCGAGATTGATGTGATCAAGCACGGCTAGCCCGCAGAGCCGCACCCAGCTTCACTCTTGCGGCAGGCAGGCAGGCAGGCAGGCTGCAGAGCAAAGCGGGGCGCGGCTCTCCTGAGCTTGTCGAAGAGTCGCACCTACGCAGGCGGTTCTACGCCTTATCCAGCTTGATCGAGGCGGAATTGATGCAGTAGCGCAACCCGGTCGGCGCGGGGCCGTCGGGGAAGACATGGCCCAGATGCGCGCCGCATTGCTGGCAGACGACTTCGGTGCGGATCATGCCATGGCTCATGTCCCTGATTTCGGAGACATTCTCGGCCACGGCCGCGCTGCTGAAACTCGGCCAGCCACAGCCGGCGTCAAACTTGGCATCAGCGTTGAACAAGGGTGCGCCGCAGCAGCGGCAGTGGTATTCGCCAGCGTCCCACACATTCCAGTATTCACCGGTGAAGGGACGTTCGGTGCCTTTCATGCGCGCCACCCGGAATTCTTCCGGGCTCAGGATTTCGCGCCATTCGGCCTCGGGTTTTTCGATTTTGTCGGTCATGTCGGGTCTCTGCAGAAGGGGGCGTTTTGATCTTATTCCATTTCTAAATCAATCCGCTCTTTGTCAACTTTGCCTTGCCGTGTCTTTACACTTTCTGCGGCTAGTTTTCGTGATCGTATTGATTTAGAAATGGAATTAGCCCGCCCGGCGCCATGATGGAATGCACTTCGCGCCCTCAACTTTGGCGTGCAGGCTTGGTGTGGTGCCCGGCTCAACTATTGATTGGGCCAGCAAATAGTGGCACGTGCTGGTGTAGGGCCAACTTCAGTCGGCCGGCTGAGCGCGGTGTGCGACTGAAGTCGCACCTACGTTTCAAACTTGAATCGAGCCGAATCAATAGGCATGCCTGAAGATCCGCTCCTGGCAATCTTCTTCGACATGCCTGTCTGCTCAGCGCCGTCCAGCAAGCCTGAGCGGGTAGATGTGCTGCAGATCAAGTCTGCATGCGGCTCTTCAGCGGGCTATGGTTTCTTGTTGAGCCTGATCGAGGCCGAATTGATCCGATAGTGCGTGCCGTTCGGCCCGGGGCCGTCGTCGAAGATGTGGCCCAGGTGCGCGCCGCAGTGCCGGCAGGCGGCTTCGATGCGGTAGTTGCCGCGGCTGAAGTCGTCAATCTGCTCGATGTTGCCGGGCTGTGCTTCGCTGTGGAAAGTGGCCCAGCCGTCGCCAGCGTCGAATTTGGCCTCCGCACCAAAAAGTTCGACGTCGCAGCAGCGGCAGTGATAGCTGCCTTTGTCCCACACATCCCAGTATTCGCCAGCAAACGGACGTTCATTGCCCTTCAGGCGGGCGATGCGGAATTGCTCCGGGTCAAGCTCTTCGCGCCATTGGGCTTCGGGTTTTTCGATGGTGTGGGGCATGCTGGTTTCCTCCTGGTGGGTTGAGTACGTCCGGCTTTGCTTCCCCTGTAACGGCAGTTTTTGGCGGTTTTGAAGGGCCTGATCCGGTATAATCCGCGCCTCCTCAGACCGGCCTTGCCGGCTCCACTCGAGTACGCGTCCATGTCAGAAATCCTCAGCCTTCGCGGCGCACCGGCCTTTTCGGCCTCGCGCCTGTCCCGTATTTCCAGCGCTCTGCAAGCTGCCAGCCCCAAATTGCGCGGCGTGGTGGCCGAGTTCTGGTACTTCGTCGAACTGAAAGCGCCACTGGATGCGACTGAGCAGGCCCGCCTGATTGACTTGCTCGACGCCCGCCCGGTTACCGCCGCTACGCCTGCCGGCACGGCGCTGCTGGTGACCCCGCGCCTCGGCACGATTTCGCCCTGGTCCTCGAAGGCCACGGACATCGCCCACAACTGCGGCTTCGCCAAGATCGTGCGGATCGAGCGCGGCATCCAGTTCTCGCTGGATGGCACATTTGCCCGCGAAGCCGTGCTGCCGTTGCTGCACGACCGCATGACCGAATCGGTGCTGGATAGCGTGGAAGCCGCCACCGGCCTGTTCGCCCACTACGCGCCGCAGCCGCTGACCACCGTCGACATCCTCGCCGGCGGCCGCGCCGCGCTGGTCGTCGCGAATACCGAACTGGGCTTGGCCCTGTCAGACGACGAGATCGATTATCTGGTCGACAATTTCACCAAGGTGAATCGCAACCCGACCGACGTCGAATTGATGATGTTCGCGCAGGCCAATTCCGAACATTGCCGCCACAAGATCTTCAACGCCGACTGGATCATCGACGGCCGCAAGGAAGAGAAGACGCTCTTCGGCATGATTCGCGACACGCACAAGGCGCACCCGCAGGGCACGGTGGTGGCCTACGCGGATAATTCCTCGATCATCGAAGGCTTCGAGGTGGATCGCCTCTACCCGGATACCGAGGGAAAGTGGGCTTACCGCAAGGAGCTGACCCACATCATCACCAAGGTGGAAACCCACAATCACCCGACCGCGATTTCGCCCTTTGCCGGCGCCTCGACCGGCGCGGGTGGTGAGATTCGTGACGAAGGCGCCACCGGTCGCGGCTCGCGTCCGAAAGCCGGTCTGGCCGGCTTCACCGTATCGAACCTGAACATCCCCGGCGCTGGCCAGCCCTGGGAAAAAGCCTATGGCAAACCGGAACGTATCGCGTCCGCCTTGGACATCATGATCGAAGGCCCGCTGGGTGCCGCCGCCTTCAACAACGAATTCGGCCGCCCGAATCTGACTGGCTACTTCCGCACCTTCGAGCAGGAAGTCGAAGGCGAAGTGCGCGGCTATCACAAGCCGATCATGATCGCTGGCGGCCTTGGCAGCATTCAGGCCGAGCAGTCCTTCAAGACCAAGTTTGCGCCCGGCACGCTGCTGATTCAGCTTGGCGGCCCCGGCATGCTGATTGGTCTGGGCGGTGGTGCGGCGTCTTCGATGGCCACCGGCAGCAATGCGGCTGATCTGGACTTCGCCTCGGTACAACGTGGCAACCCGGAAATGGAACGCCGCGCACAGGAAGTCATCGATCACTGCTGGCAACTGGGTGACAAGAACCCGATTCTAGCCATGCACGATGTGGGCGCGGGCGGCTTGTCCAACGCCATGCCGGAGCTGGCCGATTTCGCCGAACTCGGCGCGCATTTCGAGCTGCGCAATATCCAGATCGAAGAGCCGGGCATGAGCCCGCGCGAGATCTGGTCGAACGAGTCGCAGGAACGTTACGTGCTGGCGATTGGCCCCGAGTCATTGCCACTGTTCCAGTCCTTCTGCGAACGCGAGCGTTGCCCGTTTGCCGTGGTCGGCACAGCGACCGGCGATGGCCGCCTGCAGGTGACCGACAGCCACTTCGGCAATCACGCCGTCGATATGGATATGCAGGTGCTGCTCGGCAAGCCGCCGAAGATGACTCGCGACGTGGCTACGCGCGCCATCTACCTGCCGCCGTTTGACGTGAGCGATATCGACGTGAGCGAAGCCGCGCTGCGCGTGCTGCGCATGCCAGCCGTGGGCTCCAAATCCTTCCTGATCACCATCGGCGACCGCTCGGTGGGCGGCCTCACCGCGCGCGACCAGATGGTCGGCCCCTGGCAGACGCCCGTGGCCGATGTGGCCGTCACCGCGATGAGTTTCCACGGCTACACCGGCGATGCCTTCGCCATGGGCGAGCGCACCCCGCTGGCCTGCGTGAATCCGGCTGCTTCGGGGCGCATGGCAGTGGGCGAATCCATCACCAATCTACTCGCGGCTGATGTGGCCAACATCGGCGACGTGAAGCTCTCCGCCAACTGGATGGCCGCCTGCGGTCAGCGCGGCGAAGATGTGCGTCTGTTCGACACGGTCAAGGCCGTGTCCGAATTCTGTATCGGTGCGGATCTGTCGATTCCGGTCGGCAAGGATTCGCTGTCGATGCGCAGCACCTGGACCGATGGCGAGCAAGCCAAATCTGTGACCTCGCCGCTGTCGATGATTTCCACCGCCTTCGCGCCGGTGCAGGATATTCGCAAGACCCTGACGCCGCAGTTGAAGATCGAAGCCGGTTTGGAGACCGAACTGGTCTTGATCGATCTGGGCCGTGGCAAGCATCGCCTCGGTGGCTCGATCCTCGCGCAGGCTTACAACTCGGTCGGCGAGCACGCGCCGGATATCGACGCGGCGACCATGAAGGCCTTCTTCAAGGGCATCACCGCGCTGAAGCAAGCCGATCTGCTGCTGGCCTATCACGACCGCTCCGACGGCGGCTTGTTCACCACCCTGGCCGAGATGGCTTTCGCCGCGCGCACCGGCATCTCGATCGAGCTGGATTCGCTGTGCTACGACGACATGGTCAATGACATCGACGGCGCCGAAAAACGTCCGGACATGCTCAAGGGCCGCTTCAATGATCGCGTCTTCGGCGCGCTGTTTGCCGAAGAACTCGGTGCCGTCGTGCAGATCCGCCGCAGCGACCGCGAACGCGTGCAAGTCATGCTGCGCGAAGCCGGGCTGGGCGCCGAAACGCACTTCATCGGCTTCCCGAATGATCGCGGCAGTTTGCGCATCCGCCGCAACGCCAAGACCGTGTTCGAAGCCGATGTGCACACACTGCTGCAGGAATGGAGCGGCGTCAGCCACGAAATCGCCCGCATTCGTGACGACGCGACTTGTGCCGATCAGGAATTCGCCGCGCTGGCCGACAAGACTGATCCGGGTCTGTCCGTGGCGCTGAGCTTCGATGCGTCGGCCGATGTGGCTGCACCCTATATTGCCAAGGGCGCACGTCCAAAGGTCGTGATCCTGCGCGAGCAGGGCGTGAATTCGCAGAACGAAATGGCCTCGGCCTTCGAGGCGGCCGGCTTTGCGCCGTATGACGTGCATATGTCCGATCTGATGGCCGGTCGCGTCAATCTGGCCGACTTCCACGGTCTGGCTGCTTGCGGTGGCTTTTCCTATGGCGACGTGCTCGGCGCGGGGCAGGGCTGGGCCAAGTCCATCCTGTTTAACGAGCAGCTGCGCGCACAGTTCGCCGGCTTCTTTGCACGCACCGACACCTTCGCGCTAGGCGTGTGCAATGGCTGCCAGATGATGAGCAACCTCGCCGAGATCATTCCCGGCGCCGATGCCTGGCCGCGTTTCCAGCGCAACAACAGCGAGCAGTTCGAAGCCCGCACCGCGCTGGTCGAAGTGCTGGAATCCCCGAGCATCCTGCTCGCCGGCATGGCCGGCAGCCGCATGCCCATCGTCGTCAGCCACGGCGAAGGCCGTGCCGACTTCAGCCAGCACGGCGCACAGGATCAGGCTCTCGTGTCGCTGCGCTTCATCGACAACAAGGGTGAAATCGCCAGCCAGTATCCGGCCAATCCGAACGGCTCACCGGCCGGCATCACCGGCCTGACCACACCGGACGGGCGCTTTACCATCATGATGCCGCACCCCGAGCGCTGCCGTCGCACCGTGCAGATGAGCTGGGCGCCGGCCACGCTGGGCGAAGATTCACCCTGGATGCGCATGTTCCGCAATGCGCGGATGTGGCTGGGCTGATTCTCGCGAGTCGCTCCCGGTATCGTCATTCCGGGCTTGAACCGGAACCCGGAACGCAAGCCGGAAGTTGGAAGTCTGGAATTGCAAATTGAAACGGGGCCGCAAGGCCCCGTTTTATTTGGCCCTTGCCATCAAACTCCCGTCGTTCCCGCGAAGGCGGGAACCCAGCGGCGTTCGCAAAGTCACTGGATTCCCGCCTTCGCGGGAACGATGCTTGAAAGCGTGCTGCCTCTTTTCGTTTCTGACGGCCAGACGACCGCTGTGCTTGTGTAGGGCGGACTTCAGTCCGCCGCCGCGCGTGGCGTGCGACTGAAGTCGCACCTACGAAGGCGGGTCGCGCCGTTTAGAAAAACCCTCAAACGCTGAATGCCCGACAGATTGTTCGGTAATCGCGCAAACTACCCCTTGGTCCGTATGCTCATGCGGGCTGCATCCGCTTACACTCGACGCAGAAAAACGAGTTCGCCATCGACGTGTGGCGTTCTTGATCAGCCAAAGCGTTCAATAGGGAGTTTGAAATGAAATTTACGATACTTGCCGCTTTGCTGGCTCTGCTTGCCTCACCCGCGTTTGCCCAGAAATCCTGCGACGAGCTGAAATCCGAGATCGAAGCCAGCATCAAGGGCCACGGCGTGAAGGCTTACAGCCTGGAGATCGTCGCCAAGGGCGAAACCAAGGACGCCAAGGTCGTCGGCACCTGCGAAGGCGGCAGCAAGGAAATTGCTTACAAGCGGCAGTAAGCGGCTTCCGCAGACAAGAAAAAAGGGCCAAGCGGCCCTTTTTTCTTGCCGGTGACAAAGCCATCGAGCGGCCTGCGCGCCAATTTTCGTCGGAAGTGTTGGCGCAAGCTGCCATCCCCAAGAGCCGCATCCAGCCTGCCTCGCAGGCAATATCTCCTGAAGAAGTCCGCCCCGTGCGGCTGTGCAGGCAGGCATTCCGCAAAGACCCGCCAGATGCGGCTCTGCAGCAAAGCGTGACGGAATTCACGCTTTTAAAAATGAATCCGGACTATTTGATCTGGATCGTCGTTTATCCTGCCTGAAAGACAGTTTGCCCCCGTAGAATCCTGTTCAGATATGCGGATCGGGAGGCTGCGGTTTGGTGCGCAGGTGGGGGATGTGTTTTCTCCGAACTGGTCCGTATTCGATTTTGCTTCGCAATGTATGAATGTTAGAACTGGCCCCGCGTTTCTCATTGGAGATCTTGTGGAATACGACGCTGCTAGAATTCGTGAATCGCTTCACTCCATGTTGATGCAGGCTGAGATTGATTTTGATCTTTGGCAATCAATGCGAATGGCCCGAGAAAATAAAAACCTTAATTTACTTATCAGTAGCCGCTATTTACATTTTTACTCATCTGCAGAAAATACTTTTTTTAATTCACTAGTGGCAATTCTCTACGCTTTATTTGAGAATAGAGATGATACAGTCAACTTTTGGAGTCTGCGCAAAACTTTTCCTCCTGATGCTTGCCCAGAATTTGTTCAAGGGGTTAATCAGAAGTTTTCTGAAATTAAAATCATATGGAAGCGAATTTGCGTCATCCGAAATGAAGTTGTAGGCCATCAAACGCTAAAACGCACAAAATCGCAGTCGCATGAATTATCTGGTCTCACAATCAAGGATCTTCAAGACATGATTACACTATGCCAAGATCTATTGTTTGATATTTCTGGAGAGTTACATAACGTCCATATGTTATTTAACATACGCGGAAAAAAATATTTTGAGAATCTTATTGATGACATCTGTGCCAACCTTGTTGTTAAGATGGATTTAACAAAAGACACGTAGATTAATATTTTTTCACTTATGGGAGGTGGATTTATGATTTATCGCTCATCACAAAAGGACGTGAAATGAAATTTTTGGCCATGTTCGCATTGATTTTATCGTGCTCATCAATCGCTGCGCCAGCTCAAAAAGAAGTAACTATTGATGATTTTGAAGGTAAATCTGTGGTGATTCGTGCCGCAACAAAAAGCCAAACCTCATCAGCAATTTCACAGGTAAAGCAGCAGTTACGCACTGAACTATTTGATAGCCAATCGGCACGCTATGACACTCCGGACGGAGTGACGATTGTCGAGCTGACGGACAAAAGCAACGGTGAGTCCTTCTGGGTCTGGATTGGTTTAAAAGTCAATGCGAAAAATAAATTTGGAGCGTATTCCGGATACCAAAGAGTATGTGTAATGAGTACTACGCGCGGCGTAGTTAGGGTTGTAAAATTGTCAGGCGATAGCGTTACAGAATGCGATATGTTAGCTAGCTCGCTCGTAAAGTATGTTAAATAAGCTAAGGGTGCGCACTGCGCACGCTGAATCCATGTTTGTGGTCGCGTGGCGCTTTTTAGTCGGCATCGGCTATAGATGGGTTCTTGAAATGGTGCGCAGTGCGCACCCGACGAATTGAACGTCCGCTACTCGTTTCCGCGTGACCACGACGCGAATACCGGGGTCACTCTTCTCCGTCAATAGGGGCGCAAAAAAACCTGCGCGCCCACGCCTCGCTTTTCTTTGTTTGCAACACTTTTGCGCACTTTGGTTCTCGATTATTGGTTGCGCATGCGGCGCACCAGTCACCCATCAGGATCAAGGCCGGCGCGGTGTTCTGATCCCTGGCGGTATTCACCGCCCCAGAAAACCATCTGTTCCCCACCGCGTCCAAAGGCGGCAAGCCGTTACTGCTGATGGCTCGGAACTCCGCAGAACTCCGGGGTCAGTTCTAACATTCCAACATCCGTGAGCCAAAGCCTGCTCCATCCGGCAGGCTTTGGCTTTTTCAGGCACTCCATCGAAGACCCGCTCCCTGCTTGCCTCGCAGGCCTGTCTGTCTGAAGAAGTCCCCCCGTGGGCCTCTGCGGGCAGGGTGTTTTCGCAGCGCTTGGGTAAACTTGCCTAGCGGATCAATATACAAAGGAGGCACAGACATGATGATCAAACGCAGACAGGTTCTGGTGAAGTGGGCGGCGCTGGTCGCGGCGATGACGCTGGGTTTTCTGACGGGCTGTGCTTCCAGCTTGCCACGCACGACTGTGCTGGCCGAGGGGGCGACGCGTGTCGATCTGGGCAAAGTCAGCGTCACGATGTTGAAAGACGGGCAGGGCTCGCGTGTGCTGGATGAGAAGTTTGTGCGCAACGCGCCGCTGGCCGAGGTGCAGGCCGATCTGAAAGCCGCGGGCTTGCCGACCGACAAGCTGGATGTGCCCTACAACTTGCTGCTCGTCGATGTCGGCAGCCAGCGCGTGCTCTTCGATACCGGCAACGGGGAATTCGGCGGTGCCAGCGCTGGCAAGCTGCTGGAGAATCTGGCCAAGGCCGGCATCGATCCCGCTTCGATCACCGCCGTGATCATTTCGCATTTTCATGGCGACCACATCAACGGCCTGCGCAACAAGGCCGGCGCGCTTGTCTTCCCGAATGCCAAGATCTACGTGCCGACGCCTGAATGGAGCTGGTGGATGGACGAGGCCCGCTACGCCGCCACGCCCGAAGCCGCGCGCGGTGGCCTGAACACCGCCCGCCGCGTCTTCAGCCCGCTGGCCGGTACGGTGACGCGCTTCGAGCCGGGCGCCGAAGTGCTACCGGGCGTGCGCTCGATTGCGGCCTTCGGCCACACGCCGGGCCACACCGTGTTCATGATCGAAGGCGGCTCGCGCAAGCTGCTGTACTGGGCCGACACCACCAACGTCGCGATGTTCGTGCGCAACCCGGACTGGGCGGTGAGCTTCGACATGGATGCTGAAGCCGCCCGGCTGACGCGCCGCCGCATCGCCGATCTGGCAATTGCCGAGAACGCGCTGGTCGCCGGTTACCATCTGAGCAGCCCGGGCATCGGCACTCTTTCCGTGCGCGGACAGGGCTACGAGTTCACGCCGCTGCCCTGAGAGGCGGCCCTGATCGGTAACGAGAGGGGCTGTTAGCAGGCGCCGGGCGGTAATACCGTTTTTCAAGCTTTTGACATCGAAACTCCGTCGTTCCCGCCCTCCGACAAGCTCAGGACAGGCCGGGCTTTGCCAGAGCGGGAGTTCAGTGGTTTTTCGCAGCGGCGTTCGCGAAGTCACTGGGTTCCCGCCTACGTGGGAACGACGAGAGAGGGCTTGTTGATTCTTAAGTGAACAGTGTCAGGGCCAGATGGGGTTTGGCAGGGCTTTGTTCTGCGCCGCCGGGTTGCTGTGACCCACCCTTCCGGGCAGGGTGACGTGATCAAACTGTGCGGAGTACCGTCGGCATTCGCGGCCGATTTCCTGACGTAAGAATGAGCTGCGCACGAGCTCGCCATCGGCAAGTTCGCTGTTGGCGGCGGGTTCGCATGATCTGCCGCTTTTCGCCCCAGGCTCACTCCAGCGGGAGGCAGTATGAAAATGCAGAATGCGGACATCACGCGCTATCAAAACTTCGCCAAGTACGTCCTGAAGGATCTGCCACTGGTGCAGAACGACCAGCAGGTTGTCGCGGGCATGCGGCTCTTTGGTCATCTGGACAGTGCAGCCCTGATGCGGGCTGTTCAGTGGGGCACGGGGCCGGACATCAAGATCGTGCCACAGCTGGGCTCTTACGGCGCTTTTACGGCCGGAGCAAAATCAAACGAAATCCGGATCAGTCAGGCACTGGTTCTGGAGTTTGAAGCCGGGACAGACATCAAGCACAGTTGGGTCAAGGGGCAACAGCATCTGGCTGTCGTCACGCTTTTGCATGAGCTGTGCCATTGGGGCGACGACCAGATCGGCGATCCTTCGATGCTGGGGGAAGACGGGGATCTGTTCGAGAAGTATGTGTACGGCGGATTTTACTGAGCGAGGGCGAGCAGACCGAAGTCATGGCTGCTTGTGATGCAGTGCTGGAAAAACAAAACCCCCGAAATCCGGGGGTTTTGTTTGTCTGGATCGGCCACTTGCGTGACCGGTCTGTTCAGGCAGTGCTTACTTCTGGAAAGAGCACTTGTTGGGGTTGCCCAACGGGTCCTTGCCAAATGCAGCGACGGTACAGGCGATGCTCTTGCCCACGCCGACATACTTGCTCACCCACAGGCCCTTGCGGCCGAAGGCCACCCAGCCGGTGCCGGAGCCAACAGCGCAGGTGCCGCCCAGGTCAGCACACTTGCTGAAGCCCGTGGGGTAGTCGCTGGTGCCCAACAATGCCGGTGCTGCACCGCCCGAGGAGCTGCTCGACGAAGAGGAGCTGCTGCTCGAAGACGAAGAGCTGGAGCTGCTGGACGAGGAAGAGCTGCTGGACGAAGAGGACGAGCTGCTCGAAGAAGAGCTGCTGCTGGACGAGGAGCTGGAGCTGCTGGAGGAAGAAGACGAGCTGCCGCAAGCTGCAGCCGTCAGCGTCGCGCCGTTCTTGCCCACACCTGCGTAGGAAGCCAGCTTGTCCTTCACGCACTGGGCCGAGACTGGCTCATAGGTGTAGGTCAGTGAAGGCTTGCTGCTGAGGGTGGAGGTCCAGTTGTCAGCATTCACGCCACCCGTGCCGGCCGAATCCCAGGTGATGCCGTAAGTGGCATTGCTGGCTGCGCTGGTGGTGTTGTTGCTGTCCAGATACCAGGTGCCGCAACCCACTGTATCGAAGCGGCAGGTCAGCGGGTTCATGGAATTTTCGAAGTAGTTGCGTTCGACAATCGCCTTGCCAGCGGCGCGCACGTTGATGCCCGAGCCGGTGATCTTGCTGTAGATGTTGTTGTACGCGTGCATGATGCCACCGCGCTGCAGCGGCAGACGGCCATTCACATTGTTGTAAATGTTGTGGTGGAAGGTAACGTTGCGCTGATAGTCAGTCGTGCCGCCACTCTGGGTGTGCCCCATCAGGCCGACCTTCTTGCTGTCGTGGATGTTGTTGTACGAAACCGTGATGTTGGTCGAATTCTTCTTTATGTCGATGGCGGATTCGAAGGTCAGGTCGCCGTCCGGCGAGCCATTACACTCATTGTTCACCGCGAAGAGTTCGTTGTGATCAATCCACACGTTCGGTGAGTTGTCGATGCGGATCATGTCAGCATCGCTGTTGGCGCCGCCCAGGGCACCGATCTTCATGTTTTTGATGACGACATTGCCGCCGTTGACGATGGTGATGCCGAAGTTGGCCGAAGAGCCATTTGCGCCAATGATGGTCAGACCCTTGGTGAATTCCTTCAGCGAGACTTCGCGGTAGGCGTCATTCCAGTGTGGCTTCGGGCAGTTGCCGGCTGCGTCCTTGGTGTGATCCTTGACGATCTGGGCAATCAGGGCATCTTCATTACCGGTGTAGGTGATGATCAGCGGATAGGCACCAGCTGTGACCTTGTTGCCAGAGGCATCGATGCGCGCAGCGGCGATGGCATCAATCATGCCTTGCATTGAGCTGACCGTAACAGACTTGGCACCAGTAACGTTACCGCCATCGGTAGTTGCGAAACCACCCGTGTTGCCTGCAAATGCCATGCTGCTGGCTGCCAGTGCAACGAGAACTACGCCTGTCTTGAGCTTGAAATTCATTTTTTGTCTCCTGGATTTTGTTCGGCCCGAATGACTAAACCTGCCTGGTTTGGTCTGCTTCGAGCGGTGCCGCCTGTTTTTTTACAGACGGCTTATTTAGGCATGAAAGGCTGAGCTAATGCAACCATCTGGATTTTCTATACAGGAGTTTGTCTGACAACATTTTGTGTGTGCCAGAGGGTGTTTTTTGCTCTTGGCGGGCCGGTTTTTACGCAGCTGAAAGCACGCACTTTTTGATCGAGAAACCTGAAATCGGTCGCCTGATGGCAAGCTCAATCCAAGGTCTTCGGAGGAGGTGTTTTTGCTGTGGGTGAGCGCCATGCTGCTTTGCACAAGCCTGACAGGCTGGCCCCGAATTTCTGTATGCCTGGCCAGACGCCTACCCTCCAAGGATTGCAGGCTGCCGTGCCTGTAGATCCGCTCCTGTACAGGGTTTCAGAGGAGATTGCCTGTAGGTGGTTATCTGACAAGGGTCTCCGGCGGCTGATTTTTTGCCGCCTGTTTCTGGATCTTGAATGCTGGCTGAAAGCCTGTGATCGTTTGAGTGAACCGTGCATTCTTCATCCAAGGGATAATTGCAAAATGCTGAAACATCCCTGCCCACCGCGCATCATTTTGTGCACGCTGAATGCCAAGTTCATCCATGCTTCACTGGGCCTGCGTTACCTGCTGGCGAACATGGATCGTCACGGCGGAGAGGGCTTGCGCGCCCAAACATTGTTACAAGAATTCACAATCGGACGTACCCCTAAAGACATAGTTGACGCGCTTCTGGCCGGATTGGGAGAAGACGATAGTCGTGGCGTGCAGATCATCGGCTTTGGTGTGTACATCTGGAATCTGAGTCAGACCACCGAGGTCGTGCGTCTGCTCAAGCAGGCGCGCCCAGATATCAGAATCGTGCTGGGCGGGCCGGAAGTCAGCCATGAATGGGAAACGCAGCCCATCGTGAAGCTGGCCGATCACCTGATTACCGGCTGGGGCGACGTCAGTTTTCCCAAGCTGTGCCGTGCAATCATCCACGGCCCGCAGCCCCTGATGAAGGTGATCACTGGCGAGCAGCCGCCGCTGGATCAGATTGTGATGCCCTACGCCGAGTACAGCGATGCCGATCTGGCGCACCGGCTGCTATATGTAGAGGCTTCGCGCGGCTGTCCGTTCAAGTGCGAGTTCTGCCTGAGTTCGCTCGACAAGACCGCCTGGGCTTTCGATCTGGACGACTTTCTGGCCGCGATGGACGCGCTGTACCAGCGCGGTGCGCGCAATTTCAAGTTCGTGGATCGCACCTTCAATCTGAAAATCGATGCGTCGATCCGGGTGCTGGAATTCTTTCTGGATCGTCTAACCGAGGATCTCTTCCTGCACTTCGAGGTGGTGCCGGATCATCTGCCGGATCGGCTGAAGGAAATGATCGCGCGCTTTCCGCCCGGCGTGCTGCAGTTCGAAGTCGGCATTCAGAGTTTCAATCCGGCTGTGCAGCAGACGATCTCGCGCCGTCAGGACAACGCCAAGACCGAAGCCAATCTGCACTGGCTGATGACCGAGAGCCACGCCCACCTGCACACCGACCTGATCTTCGGCCTGCCCGGCGAAACGCTGGCGAGCTTTGCCGAGGGCTTTGACCGCCTGTACGCCATCGGCCCGCACGAGATCCAGCTGGGCATTCTGAAACACCTGCGCGGCACGCCGATGGCACGCCACACGGCGGAGTTCGGCATGGTGTATGACGCGGACGCACCGTATATCGTGCAGCAGACTGGCGTGGTGGATGAGGCGACGATGCTGCGCTTCAAGCGTCTGGCGCGTTACTGGGATCTGCTCGCCAACTCCGGTCGCTTCAAGCAGAGCCTGGCGCTGCTGATGCTGGGGCCATCGGCGTTCCAGGCCTTCATGAACTTCTCGGACTGGCTGTGGGAAAGCAGTGGCAAAACCAGCGGCCTGACGCCGGAAATGCTGCTCGATGCGCTTTTCGCTTACCTCACGGGCGTGTGCGCGCACGAGCTCGAAGCGATCCGCCAGATCCTGTTGGCCGACTACGTGGCCAGTGGCGCGCGTTCGAATCCGGCCTGTCTGCAAGGTTTGCAGGCTGATCGCGGTGCGCCGCTGGCGCGATCAGCATCGGCATTGGCGCAGCGCCAGGCGCGGCATGGTGAAAACGCCGCGCCAGCCAGTCAAGGCTGATCACGTCAGAAGCCGCGCGGGTGCTGGACAGCTGACCATGCTGCCCGGAGAGTCGCGCCTGCCATGCCTCTGCAGCCTGCATGCCCGCAGAGATCGGTCCCGTGCGGCTCTTCAAGTCGGTGCCGATTTGAAGCTCAGACCCATTTCGCGCAACAGGCGACGATAGCCAAGGGAGCTGCGGTCTGCCGCGAAGTGAGCTTCTTCGTGCGGATCGAGTGGCAGTTGCAGGGGCCATTGGCGTTCGATCAGCGCCTGGTCTTCGGCGAAGATCTGGGCGTTGAAGGCGTAGACCGGCTCCAGCGGGCTGCCGGTATCGAAGTTGCGCGTGATCGGCACGAACAGCCGGGTGCGGGTCGCGGAGACGGGGCAGGCGGCGTTCAGGATGTTGAGCAGGCCGACAGCGGGAAAATGCACAGTGAGGCGCGCGCTGAAGGGCGGGTAGACCTCGAAGACACGCAGCCAGACGAAATCCGGCGGGGCCAGATGCTGCAATCCTTGCGGATAGTTGCTGACGCTGCTGGCGTAGTGAGTGCGCAGGCCGAAGTCGGTGAATTCCGTGTCGTAGCTCGGCACCACGGAATTGTCCGGATCGGCGAAGGCGGCGGCGTGCACAAAGGCGAAATGCGCGACATCGACAAAGCCTTCGACCTGGCGGCCCGCCGAGCCGGCAATGTCGACGGGCTCGGGCAGGATGGTTTGATGCGCCGGATCGTCCCAGCTGGGCATCGGTGGAATTTCGCTGGCCTCGTCCGGCGCCAGACAGGTCCAGATCAAACCGTAGCGTTCAATGGCCGGGTAGTGCGTCAGATTCAGGCGCGCGGCAGGTTTCAGCTCGGGCTGCGCCGGGATCTTGCGGCATCTGCCGTCGCTGCCGAAACGCAGGCCGTGATAGGCGCAGACCAGCGCGTCGCCGTCCAGCCGTCCCATGCTCAGCGGCACGCCGCGATGCGGGCAGACGTCGCGCGCCACGCACAGGCCTTCGGAGCTGCGGAACAGTACCAGCGGAACATCCAGCAGGCGCGCCGTGACGGGCGTTTGCTGCACATCCTGAATGCGCGCAACCGGATACCAGTGACGGGCAAGAATGGCCCAATCCTGTGGGTTGAAACTGCTGGCGCAGGGCGGGGCGGCGGGCGTGGTCGTGGCACTTTGGGGCATGGCGGGCCTCGGGTTCAGGCAATGGATTATGTGGAACCGAGTTTAGGCCGATTGCTCGATGCTACCCATGCGGCGCGGCGTATGAGGAATCTGCGCCGATGCTTATAGCCAGGACGTCCTGCTTGACAGGCCCCGTTGCAGCTTGTAATTTACCAACAGGTTAAATGTAAAGCGGATGCTGATGCCTCACGATCATTTGAGTACCACCTTTGCCGCTCTGGCGGATCCGACGCGGCGCGCCATTCTGGCGCGGCTCGCGCTGGGGGAAACTTCGGTCACCGAATTGGCCGCGCCGTTCGAGATGAGCCTGCCAGCGGTGACCAAGCATCTCAAGGTGCTGCAGCGCGCCGGCCTGATCACGCAGGGGCGGCAGGCGCAATGGCGGCCGTGCAAGCTGGAGGCCAAACCTTTGCAGGAGGCGGGCAGCTGGATCGAGCAATACCGGCAATTCTGGGAGCAGCGTCTGGATCGGCTGGATGAGTACCTGCGCGATTTGCAGACCGGACAGAAGCCAGGATAAGCCTGAGCCGGAGCCATGCCGGCAATTCGAGGAGAGCTGAGATGGATACAACAGAAAGCCGGGAGCTGGCCGGGGCGCCGAACGAAATCCGTATCACGCGGGTGCTCAACGCCCCGCGCGAACTGGTGTGGGCGGCGATGACCGATCCGCTGCAAGTGGTGCAGTGGTGGGGGCCAAATGGCTTTACGACGACGATCAGGAAAATGGATGTGCGCCCCGGTGGCGTGTGGCAACACACCATGCACGGGCCGGATGCTGCGGACTATCCGAATAGCAGCGTTTTCAAAGAGGTCGTCGCGCCCGAGCGCATCGTCTACGCTCATGGAGGTGCCCGTGAAAATGGCCCCGCGGCCAATTTTTTCGCGACCTCGACCTTTGAGGATCTGGGCAACAAGCATACGCGACTGAGCGTTTGCATGGTCTTTGATTCAGCCGAGGCGCGCGATATGGTGGTGCGCGAATACGGCGCCATCGAAGGCGGCAAACAAACCCTGCAGCGCCTGGCTAATTATTTGCCAGGCGTGCTGCGCCAGCCGGCATAGACCGGTGCGTGGCCGCTGGACTGAACACAATCAACCCACAGAGAGGAAACACCATGACAACAGGAACCGTTCGCCTGCAGCGCGTACTGCGCAGCACTCCGGAGAAAATCTATCGCGCCTTCCTGAATGCTGACGCGCTTGCCAAGTGGATTCCACCTTACGGCTTCTTCTGCAAGGTGCATCACATGGACGCGCGCGTTGGCGGCAGCTTCAAGATGTCCTTCGAGAACTTCACGACCGGGCAGGGACATTCTTTCGGCGGCGAGTATCTGGAACTGGTTCCGGGCGAACGCCTTCGCTATACCGACAAGTTTGACGACCCGAACCTGCCCGGCGCCATGCTGGTAACGGTTTCCATGAAGCCGGTTTCATGCGGCACTGAATTGCTGATCGTGCAGGAAGGCATTCCGGCCGTGATTCCGCTGGAGATGTGTTATCTGGGCTGGCAGGAATCGCTGGCGCAGCTGGCCAATCTGGTCGAGCCGGATATTCAGAATTGATACCCACACAGACAGGAGAGCCGGCATGAAATACACAGGAAGCTGTCACTGCGGACAGGTGAAATTCGAGGTGGAAGGCGAGCTGACGGGCGCGATGTCCTGCAATTGCTCGATCTGCGCGCGCAAGGCCGCACTGATGTGGTTCGTGCCGCGCGCGAGCTTCAAATTGCTGACGCCCGAAGATGCGCTGACGAACTACACCTTCAACAAGCACGTCATCCAGCACCGCTTCTGCAAGACCTGCGGCATTCATGCCTTTGGCGAAGGTGTAGGCCCCGGTGGCGCGCAGATGGCGGCGATCAACATCCGCTGTCTGGACGAAGTCGACCTGGATGCGATTCCGGTAAAACATTTCGACGGGCGCTCAATGTAAGCACCGCAAGCCGTTCTGCCCGCCTCGACCCGAGGCCCCAATCAGAGAAAGGGATCACCATGACAGTCCTCAATACCTACCTCAATTTCCCCGGCACGGCTGAAGAAGCCTTCAATTTCTACAAGTCCATTTTTGGTGGCGAGTTCGCCATGCTGAGCCGCTACAAGGACGGCCCGAAGATGGACGGCTGTGGGGATGTGCCGCCCGAGCTGGGCGAGAAGATCCTGCACGTGTCCTTGCCCATCGGTGCGAACATGCTGATGGCCAGCGATGCGGTGCCGCCGCTGTGCCCGCCGGTGACGACTGGCAGCAATGTCTCGCTGTCCCTGCATCCGGATAGCGAAGCCGAAGCGCGCCGCCTGTTCGAGGCTCTGTCGGCGGGTGGTACGGTGCAAATGCCCTTCCAGCCGATGTTCTGGGGCGCCCTCTTCGGCATGTGTGCGGACAAATTCGGGATCCTGTGGATGGTGAATTTTGATCTGCCCAAGGCTTGACCGTGCAGAAGCAGCAGCAATCTTCCAACAGCACGACCGTGCAGCACGTTTTTGCGGCCCTGCTGAGGATGATCAAGATCGATATTGCGGCCATTCAGGCCGCCTTCGACGGGGTTTAGAAGGCATGTTGCCCATGTTTCAGTCTGCTGCTCTCGCTGTTTCGGACAATCCCTGTGAAGTGCTGATCACGCGCGTGTTCGATGCACCGCGCGAACTCGTGTTCCGCACCTGGACCGAGCCGGCCCATGTCGCCCGCTGGTGGCTGCCGCCCGGCTTCACTGCGACGGAGTGCGAGATTGATCTGCGCGTGGGCGGGCGCTTTTTTCTCAGCATGCGCAGCCCCGAGGGCGATGACTATCCCTGCGAGGGTATCTACGAAGAAATCACGCCGCCCGCGCGCCTGATCTATCGCGGCATCGACGATGATCGTCACGCCTGCGGCAGCGGTTTGCCGCCGCGCGGCCGGGTGACGGTGAGCTTTGTGGAGCAGGGGAGTCAGACGCGTCTTTCCCTCCACGCCCGCTTCGCTTCGGCGCGCGCGCGCGAGGAGGCGATGGCAATGGGCTTTGATAGCAGTTGGCAGGGCGCACTCAGCGGATTCGCCGCCTACCTGCAGCAGCTGTCCTGATTCCTGTACGGACGCCTGCCCGAAGAGCCGCAGCTGGCGTGGCTCAGCGGGCAGGGGGTCTGCAGACGTCCGCCCCGTGCGGCTTTCCGGGTGCTCATCCTGTCGAAGCTCCCTGAAGGCGGTCTGCGCTGATCCTTGAGTGAAGCTGGGTTCCGGAGACTTGCGGGATAAGTTTTTCTTTTTGATCTTGTGTTTCGTGTTTTAGCGAAATATGATTCGATAAAATGCGAAACATCTTTCGTCAGAAAGCGAATCAATGAACACCCCAGAACCCATCGCGATTGCCGCCGCCGACATGGACGAGATCATGAAAGCCCTGGCCAGCCCGGCCCGGCGCGAGATCCTCGCCTGGCTCAAGGACCCGGAACAGCAGTTTTCCGCCCAGGCCCATTCCTTTGAACTCGGCGTCTGTGCCGGCAAGATCTACGAGAAGGCCGGCCTGTCGCAATCCACCGTGTCGGCCCATCTCGCCAGCCTGCAGCGTGCCGGTCTGGTCAGCACGCGCAAGGTCGGTCAGTGGATTTTCTATTCCCGCAACGAGGCCGTGATTTCGGCTTTCCTCCAGCAGATGCAGCACGCCCTTTAATCCCACCCCCAAGGAAGATACAAAATGACAAATCTATTTGATCCGATCCAGGTCGGCGACCTGAGCTGGCCCAACCGCGTCGTGATGGCGCCGCTGACCCGCTGCCGCGCCGATGCCGGCCGAGTGCCCAACGCCTTGATGGCCGAGTACTACGCCCAGCGCGCCAGCGCCGGTCTGATCCTGACTGAGGCCACTTCCGTCACGCCGATGGGCGTCGGCTATCCCGACACGCCGGGAATCTGGTCGGATGAGCAGGTGGAGGGCTGGAAGCTGGTGACCCGCGCCGTACATGCTGCTGGCGGGCGCATTTTTCTGCAGTTGTGGCACGTCGGCCGCATCTCCGATCCTGAATTCCTGAATGGCGAATTGCCGGTGGCGCCCAGCGCGATTGCCGCCAAAGGCCACGTCAGCCTGCTGCGCCCGATGCGTGATTACGTCGTGCCGCGTGCGCTGGAAACGGCCGAGATTCCGGTGATCATCGCGGCCTATCGCAAGGCCGCCGAGAACGCCAAACTGGCTGGCTTTGATGGCGTGGAAATTCACGGCGCCAACGGTTATCTGCCGGATCAGTTCCTGCAGGACAGCACCAACAAGCGCACCGACAATTACGGCGGCAGCATCGAAAATCGCGCCCGTTTCCTGCTGGAGGCGACTGACGCCGCGATCAGCGTATGGGGCGCTGGTCGTGTCGGCGTGCACCTTGCACCGCGTGGCGATTCACACAGCATGGGCGACAGCGATCCGTTGGCAACCTTCGGCTATGTCGCACGCGAGCTGGGCAAGCGCAAGATCGCCTTTATTTTCGCGCGCGAATCGCAGGATGAACCGCGTCTCGGCCCGGCCCTCAAGGCTGCATTTGGCGGTGTGTACATTGCCAATCAGGGCTTGAGCACCGAGATCGTCCAGCAGTTACTGGCCAGCGGCGAGGCGGATGCGGTGAGTTTCGGCAAGGATTTCATTTCTACCCCCGATCTGCCGCTGCGCTTGCTGCAGGATGCTCCGCTCAATCCTTGGCACGCTGAAAGTTTCTACGGCTACGGTCAGAGCGATTTCTCCATTGGCTATACAGATTACCCCGCCCTCGGTAAGCTGGCCGTACAGCGCTAAACCCGGCTATTACGGGCTTTTGGTAGCGAGCCCCATCCGTCCGCATGGCAGATGGGGCGTGTGCATGCCCACATGTGCAGACTGTACTGCGCCCTGTTTGGCGAGAACTACCGTTCGGTAAACGCAATGTGCGTTGTCTCGCAAGGAGGCTTGCCATGGGTGAATCATCAGATCTGCAGAAATCGTTGTCTGCCTGGCCGCTCTCGCTCTTCGATTGGGTGCCGCAAAATCTGACCCAACCGATCAATCCCGGCTGGAGTTTCGGCAATGTGATTGTCAATCGCATGAATTCTTCTGCGCCGGATGTTGAACAGCAAGTCGTATCGCAACACAGTTATGGCCGCCAGATCGGTCAACTGATGAATGCTGTCGAGGTGCTCGTCAAGGCTCAGCCTGGTGCTGAAGAGAAGCCTGAGTTCGCAGAATTTCTCTCCCTGGCTGCCAAGATTCGCAATATCAAGAAAAATGACCTCGATCAGCGTATCAAGCGTCTGCAGAACGAACTCGATGTCCTGCAGGCACGCAAGAGCGCTTGAGGGCGGCTGTGGATGCTTTTCCGACGAGTCCTTAAGATCCGCTTCAGATGGGTTTTTGCAAGGAGCCTTCCTGTAGGGCCTTGCGTGGATTGCCTAGAGCCGACATGGGAGTTCGGAGGTTTGCCCCGTAATATTTGCGCGCGTGCAGCCCTGAGTCCAGCTGCATGCGGTGCGTATCTTGAAGGCCTGTTTCAACGCACCTGAACACGAGTGCCAAGTGCGAAGGCCCCGAGCGACGCGTCCCACTTCTGGTTGATGGACGTGTTGTCCGCGTTGGCCGGGCGAATGGCGAAGCGGGCATCACTGCGCAGCGTGCTGGCGGAGTCGGGCAGGGCAAGGAGCAACTCGTAAGTTCCTGCGATCTGTCCGGCGGGTATCGTCAGGTCAAGCGTAGCAAGGCTGTCTTGACCTGGTAACCAGGCTCGCGGATCTGCGCCGCGGGTGTCGATACGTGTGCCCGTACTGCTGCCCGGCGTGCGCAGGATGATCTGCACGGCTCTCGGGTTGAACGCCCTGGCCCAGCCGGTATTGCGGACTGAAAGCTCGACACGCAGCGTTTGGCCGGCACTTACCGAATCCGGGTGACGTGCGCTCAGGATCTGCAAGCGATAACCCATCTTCCGCTTCACCTCCGCCATGCAGCCATTGGCGATCCACTGGGTGTGGAAAATGTCGCGATAGTATTCATCGTTCAGATAGCTGAGGTGATACTTGGCGCCCTCTTCAAGAATGGCGGCGCAGCTGGTGCGGGGCACGGCACCCGGCTCATCGGCCGGGTCGCAGGTCTCCCCACCGAATGGCGCGAGCTGTCCGAGTGCCGCCACATAATTCTGCTGTGTGCTACGCGTGCTTGGATTGTCGGAATAGGTGCCGACATCGGTAGCACTCGCCAGGAAGCAGTCGTTATGAATGCCGACGCGGTAGCCGCCCAGCAAGGTCGTACTCAGGCTGGGCAGTGTGGGAGTCCAGCTCATGACGTAGGGCGGATAGCGCAGCTGGATGAAGCGTTCGGGCGGAACGGCATCGAGCAGCGCATCGCGGATCTGCGTGCGATTGGTGGATGAGGTGAGATCGTTCGACGAGGTGTGCCACTCGCCCCATGCGCCAATGAAACCGGCCTGCACATAGGCAATCACGTCTGCATTCTGTTGAAAAACGGGTTTGAGCTGACTGATGTGCCTGAGTACCAGTTGCAGGCTTGCATCCTCGGCATTCTGGTAATCGGTTTCGCTGTTCGGATAGTTATAAACCGCGCGCACAAGGACTTTCACGCCCTTGCTGCGTGCTTTGTTGAAACTGGCAGTAAGTCGCGTGAGCAGATCTGCCGGCAGATCAGTGGTGCGGTAGGTGTCCAGACGTAAAAGAGCATAAACGAGCCGGTAGCCGTTATCGAAGGCATCTTGCATATCATCAGCGGCCAGCGCATCGAGCGGTGTCCAGGCCCAGCGATAGAAGCCTCGCTCCGGATTCGGTATTTCCGCATCACTGGCGGAAAAACTCGCCGTCACCGATGTGCCGCCGGAAGACGAACTGCCGGAACCTGATGAAGAGGACGAAGACGAACTGGACGAGGACGAGGATGACGAACTGGACGAAGGCGAAGATGAAGAGCTGCTGGATGAGGAGGCGCTGCCAGGCGCGCCGCTACTGCCCTCGGCTCCACCACCGCTACCCCCTCCGCAGGCAACCAGAAGCAGGCAAAGTAGTACGGACAGCGCACGCGGAGAGCTGGCGGAATGAAACAATTGCATGGAAGCGAGCCTGCGGCAGAAAGAATGAATTTTGTGACTTATGTCACACTTTTGTCAGGGGTTATTCCGATATTCGGAGTGATTTTGCCCCTGACCGGCAGCTTTTGGATGACCCGTATTCAGCCTAGCCTCAGGCCTTGATGAAGTCATCCTGCTGCTTTCCTAACACCGCGTGCCATTGCCTTGATTTTGCCTGGCTGGATCAATGTTGATCGCCATTTTTGCTGAGAGTCTTGCCTCCGCGCGCCAGCCAGAATCAGCCCGGCTTGACCTGATTCACCAGCACTTCACCGCGCGCAAAAGAGCTGGCATTGCCCAGCGTGGTTTCCGCAATCGCCCGCAATGCTTCGCGCGTCAGGAAGCCTTGGTGCGACGTGATCAGTGCATTCGGGAAGATCATCAGCCGCGCCAGCGTGTCGTCCTGCAAAGGGCGATCCGACAGGTCGTGGAAGAACACGCCTTCCTCCATTTCATACACGTCCAGCCCCACTCCGCCGACTTGCCCGGTCTTCAGCGCGTCAATCAGCGCGGTTGCGTCGATCAGGCCGCCCCGGCTGGTATTCACGATGATCACGCCGCGTCGTGTCTGCGCCAGCGCGGCGGCATCGATGACGTGGTAAGTCTGTTCGGTCAGCGGCAGGTGCAGCGAGATCACATCCGCCTCCTGCAGCAGGCGTTCCAGACTCACGTATTCGAAGCCCACGTCGGCGGCGATCTGCGGATTCTGGTAAGGGTCATAGGCGATGATCTTGCAGCCGAAACCCTTGGCGATGCGCATGGCGCACTGGCCGATACGCCCCGCGCCGAGCGCGCCGAAGGTCTTGCCGTGCAGGGTGAAGCCTTCCAGGCTGTCCAGCGAGAAGTTCTGCTCGCGCACCCGGTTGTAGGCGCGGTGTGTCTTGCGGATCAACGTCAGCAGCAGGGCGAAGGCGTGCTCTGCTACGGCCTCCGGCGAATAGGCCGGCACGCGCGCCACGGCAATGCCTTCGCGCTCCGCTGCGGCAATGTCGATGCCGTTGAAGCCCGAGGCACGCAGCACCACCAGACGCACGCCCAGTTGCGCCAGACGCTGCAGTACGCCAGCGGTGAGCCGGCAATTCACGAAGGGACACACCGCATCGAAGCCCTTGGCCAGTTCCACGGTCTTGTCGTGCAGGCGTTCTTCGAAGAATTCCAGCACATGCTCGCCAGCGGCATTCGCCTCGCTCAGCGCGCGTTCATCATAGGGGTGGGTGTCAAACACAGCGATACGCATGGCAATCTCCTTTTGGGATTCTTCGTTCAGTGCCTGGAAGAAGTATGCCGTCGCGGCCAGCCCCGTGCGCGTCTCGCCGGCATCGTATGTTTCGATCCCGCCAGCAAATGCCTTGATTGATACTGCAGCATGCCGCGTTGGCTCTTACCTGTTTCATTCAGTCTCTGGCGTCAGCCAAAAGCCCACCCCAACTCCCGCGTAATCCGCGATCATTGCGCCATCCGTTTTTCCTGAGGTAGCAGCAATGTTGATTCCTCGTGTGCTCGCGGGCCTGATTCCCGCTGTGTTTATTCTATTGCTCACGCCGGCGGCCTCGGCGGCCTCGCCCTCGGCCAGCGTGGCCGAGGGCTATGGTCTGGTCGGTTTCGGCAGCGAAACGGTGGCCGGCGAGGGCGGGGCGATTGTGCGGGTGACGACGCTGGCGGCTGATGGCGCGGGTTCCCTGCGCGCGGCACTGCGCACACGAGGGCCACGGGTGATCGTGTTCGAGGTGGGCGGGGTGATCGATCTGGAGCGCAAGTCACTGGTGCTGGATGAGCCTTTCGTGACGATTGCCGGCCAGACCGCGCCGGCGCCGGGGATCACGCTGATTCGCGGTGGGCTGGAGATCAAGACCCACGACGTGCTGATGCAGCACATCCGTTTTCGCATGGGCGACGCGGGTCTGCCGCGTTACACCAGCTGGACGTTCAGCAAGGGCTGGGATGTGGATGTGACGACCAACGGGGCCAAGGCCTGGAACATCGTGATCGATCACTGCTCATTCGCCTGGGGCGTGGATGAAAACATGTCGATTTCCGGCCCGCGTTATGACGGACCGGAGGGCACGGCGCGGCGCGTGACCCTGTCGAACAACATCATTGCCGAGGGCTTGATGGTGTCGGTGCACTCGAAAAAGGAGCCACATTCCAAGGGCACGCTGATCCACGATTTCGTGCGCGATGTGGCGGTTATCGGCAATCTGTATGCGCACAACGACGATCGCAACCCGATGTTCAAGGGCGGCGCGACCGGGGTGGTGGTGAATAACCTGATCTACGATCCGGGCCGCATCGCGATTTCAGCCGGTGCGGCGATGGGCGAATGGGCCGGGCGCGAGCCGCCGCCGCCGCCGCGCATCGCCGTGGTGGGCAATCACCTGATCGCCGGCGCCAGCACCAAGGTGCGCGCGCTGATTGTCGCCAATATCAGCCGGACTTTCGGCGAAGGCCCAGCCGAGGCCTATTCGGTGGATAACCTGATCGATTACAGCGGGCAGGCCGGCAAGACGCCGCCACCCGAATTCGGTCCGCTGGTGTCGCGTCTGGATGCCGCGCCGCTGTGGCCGACCGGCCTCACCGCAAGCCCGGTCAGTGCGGTACGCGAAGCGGTGCTCGCGCGTGCCGGCGCGCGTCCGCTGGAGCGCGATGCTGCCGATGCGCGCATCGTCGCCGGTGTGCGCGAGGGCAGCGGGCGCATCATCGACAGTCAGGACGAGGTCGGCGGCTATCCGCCGGTGGCGTCAGCCGTGCTGCGCAAGCTGGAAGTGCCCGCCACGGGCGTGACCGAATGGCTGCGCAAGATGGCGGAAGAGGTCACCGGGAAATGAATCTTGCGGCCCGCCAACTTCAGTGCAGTTCCCCAAGCCGGCGCAATCAGCGAAAATGGCCAGCTATTCAACTCACCTAAACGAATTGACCCATGAAAATTACCAAAAATACCGCCGTCACCATCAGCCTGAAGGTGATGGACGACAAGGGCCAGGTGCTTGACGATGGCAAGAAGCCTTTCGCCTATCTGCATGGCGGCTACGACAGCATTTTCCAGAAGCTGGAAGACGCGCTGGAAGGCCAGGAAGCCGGCTTCGTCGTAACGCTGGCGCTGGGCATCGACGATGCCTTTGGCGCTTACGATGAGGCGCTGGTGCAGACCATGCCGAAGAGCGAGTTCCCGCCCGGCGTGAAGGTCGGCGGTCAGGTGCAGCAGATGGATCACGCGGGCGAGTCGCGCTATTTCTTCGTCACCAAGATCAAGGGCCCGATCGTGATGCTCGACGGCAATCACCCGCTGGCTGGCAAGGCCCTGAGCTGCACGGCGAAAGTGCTGGAAGTACGCGCAGCGAGTGCCGAAGAGATCGCCCACGAACACGTGCATGGCGCGCACGGCCATCAGCATTGATTCCTGCGTAGCAATGCAGGACAGCAAAAAGCCCGCCAATCCGGCGGGCTTTTTGATGCGTGTGTTTCAGATCAAAGCCGGATTACTGGCGGGGCTCGCCATTCCGGTTGACTGAAATCGTCCGTCCCGGCGCGCTGTTCATCTGCACGCGATGATTGACACCGCGATAGCGGTAGGTGACATCCCAGTAGGCGGGTGTCTGGCTTTCCCTGCTTTCGCAGCGACGTACGTCGCGTTCGCTGCCGGGAGCGCCACCGCCGGTTCTGGAGCCGATCACTGCACCAACGACAGCGCCGCCGGCCGTGGCTACGTCCTTGCCGCTTCCCTCGCCGACCTGATGGCCGAGAATCCCGCCAATGATGCCGCCAATGATCGCGGCACCGACATTGGCGTCGCGACCTTGTGTTTCAACTTGCTGGCGTTCCATCCAGCAGCGCTCCTCGGGCGGCCCGACGATGGCACGCGCCGAGGTGACGGGAGCTTCATAGACGCGCTCGCTCGGGCGGCGCCGATATTCGTAGGCGGGCGCGGCGATGGGCTCTGGCGTGTCATTGTCGTAACGGGCGCGACGGCTTACCGGCCGCACCGAGGAAATCTTGTTGTCCATGCCCAACTGCCGCAGGGAGTCGTAATTGCCCGGGCGCAGCACCACGCAACGCCCGGCAAAGCGCACGTCTTCGCACACTTCCCAGCGACCGCTTCTGACGATTACCGAAGAGGCGCGGTCGTTGCTGCCAGCTCTTTTAAAGTTGGCGAGCTGTTGGGCCGTCGTAAACGCCCGCCCGCGAAAGTCTTCGAATTCATAAAAGGTGACTTGCGCAAAGGCCTGGCCTGTCAGGACGAGTGCGGAAATGGCCAGACTGCTTTTAAGTTTCCAGTTCATTGTGGCTCCGATACTTGAATGCTGCGTGTATGGCTCATCGCGCCGATTGCTCAGGCCTGACGAGGGGTGAAATCGGCCTTGTTCTGAACAGGGCAAACCGCATCGTGCATTCTCGGGGACCACGGCGGATGCGACTGTGCGGCAGCACACACAGGCCGTCGAGCGGTGAGCCAAGGATGAGAGTGCATGCCTGAAGAGCCGGGCCGATGCAGCTTCGCAGACTTGCCAGCCTGCAGATGCCCGCCATTTCTTGCTCACAGCCTTGCCTACCTGCAGAGAGCCGCTGCGTGCGGCTCTTCGGGCAGGGGCTATCAGGCTTTGAATTCCTGCACGGCCTGGAAAAGGGCGCTCACGGTGCGGCCCGCATGAGTGACGAGTCGGCGGACGCTGCTGGCATTTCCACGGGTGGCGGCACGATGAGTTCCGGCGACAGCGCTGGCGGACGGGGCCACCTCAACTCAAACCGGATGCACCCCGTTATTCCATAGTTGCCTGGCTCAGTCATCACCGACCCATAGATCCGCGTTGGGCAGATCGGTCTTGGTCGTCAGGAATGCGGGGTCCAGGCCTTTGGCTTGCTGGGCTTCGTAATCCTTGAGCGAATCCAGCGCCGGTTTTTGCAGGAACAGGATTGCAACGATGTTCAACCAGGCCATGACGCCTACCCCGATATCGCCCAGCGTCCAGGCCAGATCGGCCGAGCGAACTGCGCCGTACAGACAGGCTGCAAGCGAGGCGACTTTGAGTGCAAACACCAGCCAGGGTCTTCCCACTTTGCGGTTGATGTAGGCGACATTGGTTTCGGCTATGTAGTAATAGGCCACGATGGTCGTGAAGGCGAAGAAGAACAGTGCGCCGGCCACGAAAATGCTGCCGAAGCCCGGCAGTACGGACTCCACGGCGGCCTGGGTGAAGGCCGGGCCCACGCTGACGCCGGGCAGGGCATTGACGAGCATATCGCCATTGACGCCTTTGACGTTGTAGAGCCCGGTGATCAGCAGCATGAAGGCTGTCGCGGAGCACACGAAAAGGGTGTCGACGTACACAGAAAAGGCTTGCACGATTCCCTGTTTGGCCGGATGGGTGACTTCTGCTGCGGCTGCTGGATGCGGGCCGCTGCCCTGGCCGGCTTCGTTGGAGAATACGCCACGCTTGACGCCCCATTGGATCGCAGCGCCGAGCATGGCACCGAAGACCGCATCGGCGCCAAAGGCGCTGCTGATGATCAGATGCATCACGCCGGGCAGCTTCTCGATATTCAAACCGATCACGACGCCAGCAACCAGGATGTAACCCAATGCCATGAAGGGAACGACAATTTCCGCAAATCGCGCGATGCGTTTTACCCCGCCGAAGATGATCAGGCCTAGCAGTACCACGATGATGGCTGCCGACACCTCAGGTGCTATGCCCAGTGAATTCTGTAGCCCGGCAGCGATGCTGTTGGCTTGCACACCGGGCAACAGGAAGCCCATTGAAATAATCGTGGCAATCGCGAAAACCCAGGCGTATTTTTTCCAGCCCAAGCCCTTCTCGATGTAATAAGCCGGGCCGCCGCGGTACAGGCCGTCGTTCTGTTCTTTATAGATCTGGCTGAGGGTGGATTCGATATAGGCTGTAGCCGCGCCAAGGAAGGCGGTCATCCACATCCAGAAGACTGCGCCAGGTCCGCCATAGGCAATCGCCGCAGCCACGCCCGCGATATTGCCGGTGCCGACGCGGCCGGAAAGCGACATTGCCAGCGCCTGGAAGGATGACACGCCCGCGTCAGAGCCCTTGCCGTCGAACATCAGACGGAACATTTCACCAATGTGGCGTACCTGCATGAAGCGGGTACGGATCGAAAAATACAGGCCGACGCCCAGACACAGAAACACCAGCGCCGGGCTCCAGATGATGTCATTGATCTGATTGATGATGGATTCCAAGGGAATACTCCTGCAAATGATCGGGGTTAGATGTGTTGTGAGAACTTGCGTATTTCTATGATCCTGAACGCAATAACACCGCGCTCGTGTCCGGCTGCACCGGGCACGCAAGGCGCCGATTCTAGAGGCTCCGCTGCGTCGTCAGGGCTGAGCGTCCGGGGCGTCTGGTGGATGTTTGATTGACTCGTGGTTTTGCTGCCAAGCAGCATTGGTCGTCTGCGTACTATCCCGTAGGGGAAAGCGGTGGCGGTCATGCTGATAATCGCATTGTCCGGCAAACCGCGCAGATCAGGGCTGCTGGCGCCTGTGCAGGACGACCGGCGCTGCGCCCGCATCGCCGAGCGCCCGGGCGCGCAGTTGGCCGCAGCCGCCGTCTATATCCTGGCCGGCGGAGTTGCGCAGCTTGGTGAGGATGCCGCGCTTGTGCAGGCTGCGGGCGATTTCGGCGGCACGATCCCAGCTGGGGCGCTTGAAATCCAGGCCTTCGTTGCTGTTGTACGGGATCATGTTCATCAGCGCGTACTTGCCGGTGAGCAGGCGCACGATGCCGTCGAGTTCGGCTTCGTTGTCGTTGATGCCTTCGATCAGCGTCCATTGATACTGGATCGGGTAGCCGGTGTCGCGGGCGTAGCGCTCGCCCAGTTCCACCAGTTCAGCCGGATCGATGCGTTGTGCCTTGGGCAGCAGGCGGGCGCGCAGTTCGGGATCGGTGGTGTGCAGCGACAGTGCCAGTGCGGGCTTGACCGGGCCTTGCGGCAGGCGCTCGAACACGCGGCGGTCACCGACCGTGGAGAAGACCAGATTCTTGTGGCCGATGCCGCCGGCCGTGCCGAGGAAATCGATGGCTTCAAGCACGTTGTCGAGGTTGTGCGCCGGCTCGCCCATGCCCATGAACACGACTTTCTTCACCGCGCGGCGGGCGCGCGCCAGCACCACCTGGGCGACGATTTCGGCGCTGCCAAGCTGGCGCAGCAAACCGTCACGCCCGGTCATGCAGAACACGCAGCCAACTGCACAGCCGACCTGGGTCGACACGCACAGGCCGTCGCGCGGCAGCAGCACGCTTTCCACGGTTTGCCCGTCGGCCAGCGCTACGAGCAGGCGTTCGGAGCCGTCATCGCCCTGATGCGCGCTGCTGATCTTCGCCAAGCCTTGCAGCGCTTCGGCGAGCGCCGGCAGATCATTGCGCACAGGCAGTGGCAACACGTTTTGCGCCAGTTTCGGGCCGCTTTCCAGCGACTTGGCCAGCGCCCAGGCGCGCAGGATTCGTTCGCTGTGGCAGGGCTTGGCGCCCTGGGCGGTGAGGCGCTGGCGGATGTCATCGATGTGCATGCTCAGCCCTCTTCCGTGAGGGGATGCCCGACCTTGCTCAGGGCGTCACGCCGCATGCGCCAGATGGTGTGGCTGTTGACGGCGAGGATGACGAATTCGAGTGCGGTGCCGCCGATCGAGCCCGAGAGGATGTTGTTGACGATCCAAAGCGCCGTGCCCAGCAGCATCACCACACGCATGCGGATGCCGTGCAGCAGAAACAGGGCGAGCGTGCCGATGCAGGAAGCGATCAGCGGAAACCAGTTCCACCAGTGCTCGGCAACGCTGACGCCAATCAGCAGATTGACGCTGATGACGGCTGCGACGACCCACAGCGAACGTGTGTAGAGCGAGAGCACGGAGCGCGTGGCGGAAATCGCGGAGCTGGCCATGGCGGCCGGATTGCCCAGCAGCCAGAAGTGGACGACGTAGGCGATGCACTCGCCAAACATGTAGAGCTTGAAGTGGCGATCGTTCTTCTGCAGGAAGGAGCTGACGCCGAGCACGAAGGCTACGTAGCCGAAGAGCTGGGGAAATGAGAGTGCGTCGGAAAACATGATGCGGCGGTGCGGGCCGGAATGTAGCGCGGGGACGTCACTTTAGCGGGGATTGGGTGGGGCGTCGACCGCAAGAAGGTATGCCCGCAGACCCGCATGGAGCGGACTTCTGCAGGCAGCCTCATTGCTCAGGCAGGATGGGCGTGCATCTTCGGGGTGGACGCCTGTAGAGCATGCGTGGGTGCGGCTGTTCAGGCAGCTGCTGGGTTACGTCAGAATCGCCGGTTTGCCGGCTAGATCTTTGAAAGCTGGTCTACTGGTTGACTGAAAGAGAGAAAACTTTCGCTTGATCCGTTTATTTGATTTCGTTGATCAGTTCCGCTGATCAAGTGAGCCGTGCTGGTGTTTGAGCTTGAGAAAAATCATCGCTGCCAGCAGCGCGTCGTTCGCGGGG
This sequence comes from Uliginosibacterium flavum, assembly GCF_040566545.1. Lineage (NCBI taxonomy): Bacteria > Pseudomonadati > Pseudomonadota > Betaproteobacteria > Rhodocyclales > Zoogloeaceae > Uliginosibacterium > Uliginosibacterium flavum. Next base: position 144,631 of record NZ_JBEWZI010000006.1, on the reverse strand, counting down.
TCGTGGCGCGGCAGCGCCGGCAGGTTCAGATTGGCAAGAATGCTGTCCAGACGCAGATCAACTTCGGGTCGGTAGGCGGTGACTTTGCGGTCGTAATACAAGCCAGAGACCTCGATGGCCGGGTTGGGCAGTTTGATGCCCAGCCAGGGTTTGATCTGGCGGTTGAGGACCGCGAGGTCGAATTCCAGGTAATAGCCGATCAGCGGGCGCGAGCCGATGAAATGCAGCAGCAGGCCAAGGGCTTCTTGTACTGGTAGACCGCTGGCGACATCTTGCTGGCGTAACTGGTGGATGGGAATGCTTTGCGCAGCAATCGGCCGGCTGGGCTTGAGGATCAGACGCAGGGTTTGCGAGCTGAGAATGCGGTTGCCACGCACAGGTACCGCGGCGATGCTGAGGATTTCGGCTTCGCGCGGATCAAGGCTGCTGGTTTCGCAGTCAATACTTATCCATTCATCAGCTGGCGGCGCTTCGAAGAGAAAACCAAAGCGTGTCTCTCGCAAGGCGCGCTGTGCTCGCCAGCGCTGAAATCGGGCCATCAGACTCATGAAATCCGCTGCAGCTGGAAGTGGTGTTCGATCAGCTGGCGGAAACGTTTGACCACGCTCAGCGCATCTTTCAATAAATCGCGCTCCAGCGTGGACAGGGCGGCCGGATCGATCAGGTTGTCCGGCACCCGGCCTTGCGCGACGGCAAGAAGGCCGTGTTGCAGGCGCAGAGCGTGCAGGAAGATCAGGGTTTCGCGCAGATCCTGCGCCAGATCCGCTGGCAGCAATGCGCGACTGAGCAGCGCGTCGATGCGCAGATAACTGTTACTCGCGCCGATGCCGGCTTTCACGGACATGCTGCGCACGCCATGCACCAGCGGGAAAATACCGCCTTTCTTGATGTCCAGGCGGTCGCGTTGGGCGCCGGCATCGAGTACCAGGCGCGAAAACAGGTTGAGCGGCACATCGAACTGCATCACAGGCAGGGCAAAGCGCGACAGGAAGGCTGCATCCAGCTCGGGCAGGTTTTGCAGTTGCACCGTTTCAAGCAGCGCGGACTTGCCGGCGACCGGGCGCGCATCGGCCCAGATCGCCAGACGCATCACATTTTCGGCATTGGCGCTGCGAATCCAGCCCAGCAGACGGCTGCGCATTACGCTCACTTCGCAGCACCAGTCCGGCTGGTTGAGCATGATGCCGCCGGGGCAGGGCGGGTAGCCGAAGCTGAGCAGGGTTTCGGTAAAGCGCTGGCAGATTGCCTGGAGTTCGGGGTGCTCAAAACCATCTGCGATGAGCAGGGCATTGTCCTGATCGGTCTTGAGAATCTGTTCGCCACGGCCTTCCGAGCCCAGTACCAGCAGGCAGACATGCTCAAGGATTTCAGGCGGCGCAAGCAGTGTGAAGACGCGTCCGAGCAGGTGGCGGCGCAGCTCGCAGAGCAGGTCGGCAATCAGCGTAACCTTGACGCCATTGCCGTGCAGCAGCTTGATCAGCTCGTCCATGCTGCGGTTGGCCGCCATCAGTTCGACAATGCTGTCGGCACGCTCGATCTGGGCCAGCACGATGTGCGACTGGTTGCTCAAAAAGGACAGTAGTTCGACTTGCTCAAGGATGCCGATGACTTCGCTCTGACGCGTCACGATGACGCGCTGGATGGTGTGCTGAGCCATCAGCACCTGAGCGTGGTACAGATAGGCGTCTGCTGAAATACTCACCAGTGGTGTGCGTGCCAGCGGACCGATGGGGGTGCTGGCCGCAGGCAATTCGCTGATGACGAAATCGCGCAGATCGCTGCGCGTGAAAATGCCGTCGCCTTTGTCGGTATGCACCAGCACGCAGGTGGCGTGATGTTTCTGCATCAAGCGGGCCGCAGTGAGTACGGAGTCGTCAGCATCCAGCCACAAAACTGGCGACAGATAGGCGGATTCAACCCGGCTCATCAGCATCGCTTGCAGCTGCCCTTGCAGCGGACGATTGGCAAGGACGGCAAAGCGGGCGGCCACTTCCTGATAGAAGAAGGCGCCGAAAACCGGGTTGTGCTGAGTGAGTTCGAGCACCAGTTCGCGCGGCAGACAGAACACCAGCGTGTCTTCGACCGCGAGCAGGCGATGTTGGGCGCGTCCGCTAAGCATGGAGCGGGAGTCGAAACTGTCCTGCGGGCCGTAGTAGCCGAGGGTTTCGCCCTCGCTGTGTTCGGACACCATGCCCTTGATCACGACGTAAAGCGATTCGACCAGGCTCTCGGCTTCGTGCAGGCAGGTATTTTTCGGGAAATACACCACATCCACGCGCTCGGCCAGTCGCTGGCGCTCGGCAGGATTCAGGCAATCAAACGGGGCATGGCTGAAATCGAACGGGGTCACGAGCCGGGCCTCACGTAAAAAACCCCGGACCTGGGTCCGGGGCAATTGCTGCGGGGGAAAACTTAGTGCTTGTCGGTAGCGCCTTCGGCACCGACGCCGGTCATGGAGCGAATGAACTGGGGTATGAACAAGGCGCGTTCCTTGTTAGCCGATTCGCTGTTATCCATCACCGAGAACAGCCAGGTGAAGAAGAAGGCGGCGGTCATCGAGAACAGGGCCGGATTCTTGTAGGCGAAGATGGCTTCCTTGTTTTTCAGTACGTCGACCCAGACTGTCGGTCCCAGAATGATCAGGGAAACCGCCGAGATCAGGCCAATCAGCCCGCCCAGCACAGCGCCGCGCGTGGTCAGGCCTTTCCAGAACATGGACATGAAGAGAACCGGGAAGTTGGCCGAGGCGGCAATCGAGAAGGCCAGACCGACCATGTAAGCGATGTTCTGCTTCTCGAAGGCAATGCCCAGCACGATGGCGATGATGCCGAGGAACACGGTGGCGATCTTGGAGACGCGGATTTCATCCTTTTCATTGACCCGGCCATGACGCCATACGCTGGCATACAGATCGTGGGATACAGCCGAAGCACCGGAAAGCGTCAAACCCGAAACCACCGCCAGAATGGTGGCGAAGGCCACGGCCGAGATGAAGCCGAGGAACAGATCGCCGCCAACCGCATTGGACAGATGGATGGCCGCCATATTGTTGCCGCCGATCAGGCCCTTGGCGTCCATGTACTCCGGTTTGTTCAGCACCAGCATGATCGCGCCGAAACCAATGATGAAGGTCAGGATGTAGAAATAGCCGATGAAGCCTGTCGCGTAGAACACCGATTTGCGTGCTTCTTTGGCATCCGACACGGTGAAGAAGCGCATCAGGATATGCGGCAGGCCGGCCGTGCCGAACATCAGACCAATGCCCAGTGAAATCGCGTCAATCGGATTGGATACCAGTCCGCCCGGCGACATGATGGCCGTGCCTTTCGGATGAACTTCAATTGCGGTTTTGAACATGTTTTCCAGACTGAAGCCGGAGATCTTGAGCACCATGAAGGCCATGAAGCTTGCGCCGCAGAGCAGCAGCACCGCCTTGATGATCTGCACCCAGGTGGTGGCCAGCATGCCGCCGAACATGACATACAACACCATCAGAATGCCGACCATGATGACGGCGGTGCTGTAGTCCATGCCGAACAGCAGCTGGATCAGCTTGCCTGCGCCGACCATCTGCGCGATCAGGTACAGGGCCACCGTGACCAGTGTACCCACGGCCGCGAAGGAGCGTACCGGGCCTTGTTGCAGGCGGTAGGACGCGACGTCGGCAAAGGTGTATTTGCCCAGATTGCGCAGACGCTCAGCTACCAGGAAGGTGATCAGGGGCCAGCCGACGAGGAAGCCGATGGAGTAAATCAGACCATCGTAACCACTGCCGTAAACGAGGGCCGAAATCCCGAGGAATGAGGCCGCCGACATGTAGTCGCCAGCAATCGCCAAACCATTCTGGAAGCCGGTAATGCCACCGCCAGCGGCATAGAAGTCTTTGGCGGAGCGGGTGCGTTTGGCGGCCCAGTAGGTGATGTACAGCGTGGCGCCGACAAAGATGAAGAACATGACGATGGCCGAAACATTAAGACCGCGTTTGGCTACATCGCCGCTGATTGCGTCAGCCGCCCAGACAGGCATGCAGGCCATCAGGCTCAGGAAGATCAGGGAAAGACGCTTCATTGCTGTGCCTCCTCGACTACTTCACGGGTCAGTCGGTCAAATTCGGTGTTGGCGCGGCGCACATAAATGCCGGTCAGGACGAATGCCGAGAGGATTACGCCGACACCGACCGGGATGCCCCAGGTGATGACGGTGTCTGCGCCCAGCGGAGTGCCGAACAATTCTTTCTTGAAGCCGATGATCAGGATGAAGCCGCAATAGATCGCCAGCATGATGATGGACAGGGTCCACGAGAACACGCGCTTGGTATGAACCAGCGCAGTGAATTTCGGATTATTTTGTATCCGTTCAATTGTGGGTGAAGTCATATATCTCTCCTCCAAGGCAAGACCCGACTAGCAGCCGGGTTGTGCTGACTCTATTGGAATAGGCTAGTTTCACGCCAATGGCAATTCCTGATGAATCACATCAGGTGAGGTTATGCTGTATCCTCAGCCCTTGTTATTCAAGGCTTTGCGGCCCATTTCGGCCAATCGGGCAAGGCCTTGTGGTGAGTGTTTACCCCAAGTGGAATGTCATGGAAATATATCAGCTGCGCACCTTTCTGGCTGTTGCTCAGCAGCGTCATCTGACGCAGGCGGCTGAACAACTGCATTTGTCGCAGCCTGCTGTCACGGCTCAGATCAAGGCGCTGGAAGAAGAACTTGGCGTGAGCCTGTTTGACCGGGTTTCCGGTGGTGTACAACTGACCGACGCCGGCAAGCGCCTCTTGCCGGATGCGGAGCGGGTGCTGGGCAGCGCACGTGGCCTGATTGATCACGCACGCAGCATGCAGGGCGAGTTACGCGGCCGTATCCGCATCGGCACACTGATCGTACCGGCACGGCTGCGGCTGGGGCAATGGCTGGCCGATGTACAGCGCCGCCACCCCTTGCTGGAGCCACAGACCCGGCTGGGCTTGTCAAAAGACAATCTGGCCGAGATCCGGCGCAACAATCTGGATTGCGGCTTCTTTCTCGGTCGTGACAGCTTTGCCAATGTCACCGCTGTCCCGCTCACCGAAATCGGCTTCTGTGTCGCCATTCCGACGGCGCTGGCCGATGCGCTGGGGCATGCGGACTGGCAGCAGATGAATGGTTCGCCCTGGCTGGGGATTTCGCCGCGCTCGACGATCTGGGGGATGACCCATGATCTGTGGCGTACGCATAACATCACGCCGCGCGAGGTCGGCGAGTTTGATGATGAAGCCACCCTCTCCGAACTGATCAAGGCTGGCCTGGGCATGGCCCTGCTGGCCGAGCGCACGGCCAAACGATTCGCTGCCGAGGGTTCCGGCGTGCTGTGGCGCGGTGGTGAAGTGGTTATCCGCGCGCCCTTGCAGTTCATTTACCCGTCGGAGCGCGAAGGCGATCCGCTGCTAATGGCATTGCGCGATTCACTCAAGTCCATCTGGGATCTGGCCTGATGACCGAGGTATTGCGGCCGCGACTGTGGGTCGATGCGGACGCCAGCCCCGTCGTCGTCAAGGAAATCATTTTCCGTGCCGCCACGCGCAAACAGATGGAAACCATTCTGGTCGCCAACCAGATGCTGCGCGTGCCGGCTTCACCGCATATCCGGGCGGTGCAGGTGCCCGCCGGGTTTGATGTGGCTGACAACTACATCGTCGCCCAGGTGCGGGTAGGGGATCTGGTTGTGACGGCAGATATTCCGCTGGCTGCCGCGGTGATCGAGCGCGGTGCCAGCGCACTGAATCCGCGTGGCGAGCTGTACACGGTAGCGAACATCCGCGAGAGCCTGTCGATGCGCGATTTCATGGAGAGTCTGCGCTCCAGCGGCGTGCAAACCGGTGGCCCGGCGGCCTTCAGTCAGGCCGACCGGCAAGCCTTCGCCAATCAGCTGGATCGGCTCCTGGCGCGCATTCCGGATTGATCTGCCCGAATTGCGTTTGGATTGGCTCTTCGGCCGGCCTGCCCGCACAACCGCGTCGGGCGAGGCTTTTCAGCCTACGCTTCTGAAAGCTGGTCTGCGCGCAGCAGGAAAACTTTTTCCGCTTCGCTGGCGTTGCTGAGCCATACGAATTCCAGCTGCGGGAAAGCCGCCTCCACCAGATCCCGGTTGTGGCCGACTTCGACCACCAGAATTCCGTCATCGGTCAGGTGGCGACGCGCGCCAGCAATGATGCGGCGCACGATATCCATGCCGTCATCGCCGCCGGCCAGGGCCAGACGCGGTTCGCGCAGATATTCGTCAGGCAGCACCTGCATCGACTCTTCCGTCACATACGGCGGATTGCTCAGGATCAGCTCGTAGCGCTCGTCCCCCAGGGAGTCGAAGACATCTGACTTGATCAGGCGCACCACATCCTCCAGACCATAGTCCGCGACATTCTGACGCGCCACATCCAGCGCGTCCTCCGACAGATCGATGGCATCCACCTGGGCGTTCGGGAAGTGATGGGCCAGCAGGATCGCCAGGCAGCCACTGCCGGTGCACAGATCCAGCACCCGGCTGACTTCAGCGGGCTCCTGAATCCACGGTTCGAAGCCGGCCTGTAGCAGTTCGAAACAGAAGGAACGTGGCACGATCACGCGCTCATCCACGTAGAAACGGAAATCACCCAGCCAGGCTTCATTCGTCAGATAGGCCGCCGGGATACGTTCTTCCACACGGCGGTGAATGATGTCGAGTACTTCGATGCGTTCGTTCACCGGAATGCAGGCGTCGTAGAACGGGTCCAGCCGGTCAATCGGCAGGTGCAGGGTGTGCAGCACCAGATAGACAGCCTCGTCAAAAGCGTCAGTCGTGCCGTGGCCGAAAAACAGGCCCGCTCGGTTGAACTGGCTGGTGGCGTAGCGGATCAGGTCGCGAACGGTGATGAGCTCCTCCAGCGGCGAGTGTTCATGTTCCGCATGGTCGTGGTCGTGGTCGCATTCGTGGTCGTGGTCGTGATGGGGCATGATTTAAATCCGTGGGAGGCTGGAATCAAAAGCCCAAGCGGCAGGCATCGCGCTTGGGCTTCTTGTGGTTTGAAATACGGAGAAACGGACTTAGCTCGTCTCGTCCATGTGCAGCGTAAATGAGCTGAAGGACGCGCCATCATCTTCCGCCGCATCGAATTCAACAATGCTGTCGAGCTGCGACGGGTTTTTCGCCGCAGTCTCGGCGCTTTCGTCCGGGGCGTTATTGACCAGCCAGGAGAAGTTCGTGGGCGAGTCGGAATTCGCCAGCGCCTCGTCCAGCGTGATGATGCCGGCGCGATACAGGCGGAACAGATCCTGCTCAAAAGTCTGCGAGCCTGGCGCCAAGGATTTTTCCATGGCTTCACGCACATCGCCGAACTCGCCTTTTTCGATCAGCTCGGCAATGTGGCGCGTGTTCATCAGGATTTCGGCCGCCGGGATGCGCGAGCCATCCGGCTTCTTGACCAGACGTTGCGATACGATATTGCGCAGCGATACGGCCAGATCCAGGAAGAGCAGGGGGCGGTTTTCGAGCGGGAAGAAGCTGGTGATGCGGTTAAGCGCATGGTGAGCGTTATTCGCGTGCAGGGTGGCCAGCACCAGGTGGCCGGACTGTGCGTAGGAAATCGCCGCTTTCATGGTTTCCAGATCGCGGATTTCGCCGATCAGGATGCAGTCGGGCGCCTGGCGCATGGCGTTCTTCAGCGCATGATTCCAGCTGTGCGTATCGAAACCGACTTCGCGCTGGTTGATCACCGAACGCTTGTGGCGGAACAGGTATTCAATCGGGTCTTCGACCGTCAGGATATGGCCCGACACATGAGTATTGCGGTAGTCGAGCATCGACGCGATGGTCGTCGACTTGCCCGAACCGGTCGCGCCGACCACCAGCACCAGACCACGCTTTTCCATGATGATGTCGTACAGGACGGGCGGCAGGCTGAGTGACTCCAGTGCAGGGATTTCGCCCTGGATGTAACGCACCACGATACTGACGCTGTTGCGCTGCCAGAAGAAGTTGATCCGGAAGTTGCCCAGGCCGCGACGGCTGAAGGAGATATTGAGTTCGCGTTCGCGTTCAAAGATCGCGATTTGCTCCGGGTTCATGATCTCGTAGGCCATGCGCTGAATCACCGCAGGGTCCATTAGCTGCTGATTGATCGGCAGCACCACACCATCGATCTTGATGTGGATGGGCGCACCCGCCGATACGAAAATATCGGAGGCGTGGCGCTCGGCCATCAACTGGAACAGCTTGTCGAAAATCATGAAATCTCCCGAATTAAATGGGGGCCTGAAGCCTAATACAGTTCACTCAAGGAGCAACAACGCTCCGACGTCGTTCCCGCGAAGGCGGGAATCCAGTGACTTTGCGAACGCCGCTGGATTCCCGCCTTCGCGGGAATGACGGGATTTTGATGCCAACAGTCTAACCAGGCAACAATTGGGCTTACTCCCATTTTTACATCAGTCTCAATCGCGCAGCAGTTCGTTGATGGAAGTCTTGGAGCGGGTTTGCGCATCCACCTTCTTCACAATCACTGCACAGTACAGCGAATACTTGCCGTCTGCCGAGGGCAGATTGCCGGACACGACCACCGAGCCCGCCGGAATGCGGCCGTAAGTGACTTCACCCGTGGCACGGTCATAAATCTTGGTGCTCTGGCCGATATACACGCCCATCGAGATCACGCAGTTGTCTTCCACGATCACGCCTTCCACCACTTCTGAACGCGCGCCGACGAAACAGTTGTCGCCGATGATCGTCGGGTTGGCCTGCAGCGGCTCCAGCACGCCGCCAATGCCTACGCCGCCGGACAGGTGCACGTTCTTGCCGATCTGCGCACAGGAACCCACGGTTGCCCAGGTATCGACCATCGCGCCTTCATCCACATACGCGCCGATGTTCACGTAGGACGGCATCAGCACTACGTTCTTGGCGATATGGCTGCCCTTGCGCACCACCGCATTCGGCACCACGCGGAAGCCGCCGGCGCGGAAATCCGCCTCGGAGTAATCGGCGAACTTGGTCGGCACCTTGTCGAAGTAGCGCACGTCGCCGCTCTCAATGACCGCATTGTCGTGAGTGCGGAAATACAGCAGCACAGCCTTCTTCAGCCACTGATGCGTCACCCATTCGCCGTTGATTTTCTCGGCCACGCGCAGACGGCCGGAATCCAGCTCGGCGATCACTTCTTCGATGGCCCGGCCCAGAATCGGGTCAAAGGAGCTCGGAGTGATTTCGGCACGGCGTTCAAAGGCTTCGTCGATGATGGCTTGCAGCGGATGTTGAGACATGTCGGTTCCTGATGAAATTGAAAGAGCTTGAAGAAAACAGATTACTGTAAATGATCCACGATGCGCTGTGCGGCGGCCAGGCATTCCTGCTCAGAGGCCACCAGCGCGATACGGATAAAGCCCTGGCCGGGGTTGCGGCCATGTGCTTCGCGGGCCAGATACTGGCCGGGCAATACGGTGACATTGGTGGCGGCCAGCAGGTCGCGCGCGAAGATCGCGTCATCGCCCGCCGTTCTGGCCCACAGGTAGAAGCCAGCATCCGGCCGCACCACGCCCAGCACCGGCGCCAGCATCGGCACCAGCGCATGGAACTTGGCGCGATACAGATCGCGATTGGCCAGCACGTGCGCCTCATCGTTCCAGGCCGCAATACTGGCCTGCTGCACCGTCACGCTCATGGCGCAGCCGTGATAGGTGCGGTATTTCAGGAAGTCGGCGAGGATCTTCGCGTCGCCGGCCACGAAGCCTGAACGCAGGCCCGGCACGTTGGAACGCTTGGACAGGCTGGAGAACACCACCAGACGCGGGAAATCCTCGCGCCCAAGCTGGCGGGCCGCTTCCAGCGCACCCAGCGGCGGATTCGCCTCGTCAAAGTAGATCTCGGAATAGCACTCGTCGGCAGCGATCACGAAACCGTATTTGTCCGACAGCGCGAAGAGCTCGCGCCAGTCGTCCAACGACAGTACGCGTCCGGTCGGATTGCCCGGCGAACACACGAACATCAGCTGCACGCGGTTCCATTCGGCGCTGCTCAGCGAATCAAAGTCGAAGCCGAAACCGTTTTCCGGCGTCTGATTCAGGAAAACCGGCTGCGCGCCGGCCAGCAGGGCAGCACCTTCATAAATTTGGTAGAACGGGTTCGGGCACACCACCAGCGGTGCCGGCTGGCTCGCATCAATCACCGCCTGGGCAAAGCTGAACAAGGCTTCGCGCGAGCCATTCACCGGCAGCACCTGCGTCGCCCAGTCGATCTTGGGCAGCGCGTAGCGGCGCTGCAGCCAGCTGGCGATGGTCTGGCGCAGGGCGTCGGTGCCGGCCGTGGTCGGATAAATCGCCAGACCTGAGAAGGACTCGCTCATCGCGCGGAACACCAGCTCCGGCGTGGCGTGCTGCGGTTCGCCAATGGACAAGCGAATGGCGGGCAGATCGGCAGGCTTCACGCCGGCAAACAGGCCGCGAAGTTTCTCGAAAGGGTAGGGGTGCAGGTGATCGAGCAGCGGATTCAAGATGATTTTTCGCGTTGTCGGGTTGAGGCCGGGCGGCGCTCCGTGTGGGCGGGCGGGCCATCCGGGCCGAATCGGGGTGGTATTATAGCTCGCGCTTATCGCCATAAACCCACCACCACTCTTACTCGCCTCACTCGCCTGCCCACGTGCGCCTCTCGAAGCTCAAACTCGCCGGATTCAAATCCTTTGTCGATCCCACCACGGTGCTCATGCCGGGTCAGCTGGTGGGCGTCGTCGGGCCGAATGGCTGCGGCAAATCGAATGTGATCGACGCCGTGCGCTGGGTGCTGGGCGAATCGCGCGCCTCCGCCTTGCGCGGCGATTCCATGCAGGACGTTATCTTTAACGGTTCCACCACGCGCAAGCCGGTTTCGCGCGCCAGCGTCGAAATGATTTTCGACAACGCCGATGGGCGCGCTGCCGGGCAGTGGTCGCAGTACGCCGAAATCTCTGTCAAGCGCCAGCTCGACCGCAACGGCAACTCCGATTACTTCATCAACAACGTGTCGGTGCGCCGCAAGGACGTGATCGACCTGTTTCTGGGCACCGGCCTGGGCCCGCGCGCCTACGCCATCATCGAGCAGGGCATGATCTCGCGCGTGATCGAGGCGCGCCCGGAAGAAGTCCGCGCCTTCCTCGAAGAAGCTGCCGGCATCACCAAATACAAGGAACGCCGCCGCGAGACCGAAGGGCGTCTGGCGGATGCGCGCGACAATCTGGCGCGCGTCGAAGACATCCGCGCCGAGCTGGGCCAGCAGATCGAGCGCCTCGCCGTGCAGGCTGAAGTTGCCCTGCGCTACAAGGATCTGTCCTCGCAGCTGGCGCAGAAACAGGTGTTGCTGTGGCGCTACAAACACACCGCCGCGCAGCGCGAGCAGACCGCCGTGGCCGAAGCCATCGCCCAGGCCCAGACGGCCATCGAAGAGAACAATTACAAGCTGGTCGAAGCCGACACGCGGATTACCCTGACGCGCGAGGCGCACATCGTACACACCGAGGCGCTGAGCGCCGCGCAGGGCGATGTGTTCGCGATCGCCAACGAAGTCACGCGCATCGAGAGCGAGCTACGCAGCCTGCGCGACACCTATGCGCGCATTACGCAGCGCGGCGGCCAATTGCTGGCCGATGAAACCCTGTGGCAGGAACGCCTGAGCCAGTCGCTGGCCGAGCAGGAACGCTGGGCCGAGCAGAACGCCATCGCGCATGAAAAGCTTGAACTAAGCCTGTTGCAGGTTGGCGAGGCCGAGGAACGTCTGCCCGAAGCCGAAGAAGCCTGGCGCGGCGCGCTGGCCGGTCAGGAAGAGGCGCGCCGGACGCTGAATCAGATTGAGCAGCATGTTCGCGTCGAAGATGCCAAGCGCATCGCCAGCGAACGCGCGCTGGAAGCGCTGGCCCAGCGCCGCGCCCGCATGGAGGGCGAGCGCGCCGGCCTGCGCCCCGAGGATGAAGCCGCTTTAGCTGCGCTGGAACTGGAAGTCGCCGAACTGATCGCCCAGCAACAGGAAGCCGAGCTGCTGCTTGGCAGCCAACAGGAGATGCTCGAAGAGGCGCAAGCAGCCTTGATCTCCGGGCAGGCTGCCCTGCAAGCCGCGTCCAGCGCGCTTACGCAGCAAGCCGCCCGTTTGAATGCCTTGCGTGGTTTGCAATCCAGCTTGCGCGATCAGGGCGATCTGGCCGGCTGGCTGCGTGCCGCCGGGCTGGCCGATGAGGCCCGGGTCTGGCAATCGCTGCAGGTCGACGCGGGCTGGGAACTGGCCGTAGAGGCGGTGCTGCGCGAGCGCATTGCCGCCATCGGCCCGCTCGCCGGTGATCTGGGCGCGAGCACCGCGCAGGCCGCACCGCAGACCGTGGTGCTGTTGCGCGAAGGCCAGCCGCCTGCGCCGCGTGGCGTGCTGTTTGACGCGACCTTGCTGGAGGAGCGCGTGCGCAGCCAGCGCCCCGATCTGGCACCGCACCTCGCGCACTGGCTGGATGGCGTGTATGCCGTGGATGAAATCAGCCCCTGGCTCGCCGGCGAGCGTCCACTGCCGGCCGGTGTGCTGCTGGTCAGTCGCAGCGGGCAAATCCTCAGCAGCAGCGCCTTGACGCTGTTCGCGCCGGATGCCGGCACGCACGGCGCCATCGAGCGCCAGCGCGAGATCGAAACCCTGGAGCGCGAAATCGTTCCCGCCGAAGCTGCGCGGGACGAACTCACCACACGCGTCGCGGACGATGAAGACGAAGTCAAGGTCTTGCAGGCTGCACTCGGCGACACGCGTCGCGTGCAGCAGCAACTGCAATCCCGCCTGCATGAACGCCAGCTCTCCTTCGTGAAAGTGCAGCAGGAACAGGCCCGCCATGTCGAGCGTATCGAACAGCTGGCACGCGAAGCGGCCGAGCTGCTGCGCCTCGAAGGCGTGGAACAGGCCCACCTTGAAGAGGCTGAGCTGGCGCGGCTCTCCGCGGAGGAGCGGCTGGACGCCTTGCGCGATGCGGCTGAGCTGGCCGCTGCCCGCAGCGCCAGTACCGAAGCCGCTCTGCGGGCCGCCCGCGAAGTATTGAGTAATCAGCAGCGCGCGCGTCACGAAGCCGAATTTGCCGTGCGCGAAGGCAATGCCAAGCTCGACGAACTGAGCCGCAACGCCGCGCTGGCGCAGGCTCAGCTCGAAAAATTCGCCATCGAGCGCAGTCAGCTCACGCAGGAACAGGGCGAACTGGACGACTCCGCCTTGCAGACCTCGCTGCAGACCGCGCTGGATCTGCGCCGCGCCCGCGAGGCCGTCGTCGCCCAACGCCGCGAAGAACTCGAAGCCATCGGTCAGCAGCTCAAGGCGCTGGACGCCTCTCGCCTGCATGCCGAACACGCCCTTGCACCCCTGCGCGACCAGCTTGCCGAACTGCGCCTGCGGCATCAGGCCGCCGAACTGGGCAGTACGCAGGCGGCCGAGCGCCTTGGTGAATTCGGCGCGGAAGTCATCGCGCTGGAGGATGCCGTGATGGCCGAGATCCGCGAACTCGCCCTGAGCCGCGAAGTCAGCCGTCTGGCGCGCGAAATCGCCGAGATGGGCGCGGTGAACCTAGCCGCCCTGGCCGAGCTGGATTCGGCGCGCGAGCGCAAGAATTTCCTCGATCTGCAGTTTGAAGATCTGATGAGCGCCATCGGCACGCTGGAAAACGCCATCCGCCGCATCGACCGCGATACGCGCGAGAAACTCAACGAAACCTACGTCACCGTGAACCAGCATTTCAGCGAACTCTTCCCGCGCCTGTTCGGCGGGGGCAGGGCAGAACTGCTGCTGACCGGCGAAGATCTGCTGGATGCCGGGGTGCAGATCGTCGCCCAGCCGCCGGGCAAGAAAAACAGCTCCATCCATCTGCTCTCCGGCGGCGAAAAGGCGCTCACGGCCATCGCGCTGGTCTTCGCCATGTTCCAGCTCAACCCCGCGCCTTTCTGCATGCTCGACGAAGTCGACGCGCCGCTGGACGACACCAACACCGAGCGCTACTGCGAGATGGTCAAACACATGTCGGCCGTCACCCAGTTTATTTTCATCAGCCACAGCAAGATCACCATGGAGATGGCCGAACAGCTGATCGGCGTGACGATGCAGGAGCAGGGCGTCTCCCGCGTGGTGGAAGTGGACATCGATGCGGCGCTGAAACTGGCGCAAGTCGAGGCGGCTTAAACGGGGCACGTAGGTGCGATCCTTCGACACGCTCAGGAGAGCCTTCAGTCGCACACAGCACGTGAATGGCCGACTGAAGTCGACCCTACGAAATCAGGAATCGCGAGGGGCATGACTTCCTTGTGAATCAAACCCCTGCCAAAAAAGGCACCCATGCCACGCAAGGCGAGCAGTAATGCCATAATGCGCCAGCTTTTTTGCGAATCTCAACCTGAACACGAGGCATGATGTCCGGAAACGAATTGCAATACAGCCTGATCGGCTTGAGTGTCCTGGCCATTCTGGGTTTGGTCGTTTACAACCTGTGGCAGGAACGCAAGGCACGCAAACACGCCGAGCAAGCCTTCCGCTCGACCCACCATGACGTGCTGCTCGAAGGCGACGCTGAGCCCGTCGTGCCGCCCGCCCCCGGCGGCCGCATGGAGCCCGGCCTGCGCGCCGAGCCCGCTGCGACGCCAGCCCAGTCGGCCCGGTCTGCCACGGTGGCCAGCTTGCCCACCCAGCCCGCCCGCAGCACCCAGCGCACCCAGCGCCAGCAAGAACCCGTCCTCGGTTTCGAAGCCCAGGCCATCGATTGCGCCGTCAGCATCGAAGCGCCTGCAGGCGTATCCGCCTCCGCCCTGTTTCTGGCCGGGCAGGAAGTCCTTGCCGGCATCACGCGCCGCCTGCAGTGGTATGGCTGGAGCGATCTGGACGCCCAGTGGTTTCTCATCGACGCGCGCACGCCCGGCGCCATCAACCGCGCCTGCGTCACCCTGCAACTCGTGGATCGGCGCGGCGCCATCAGCGAAGTCGAGCTGGATCGTTTCTACCAGCAACTGCAGCGCGTCTGCGAGCAATTCCTCGCCGTGCCGCGTCTGCCTGCACGCAACGATGTCCTCAATCACGCCGCCGAAATCGACAGTTTCTGTGCCGAAGTCGATGTACAGATCGCCCTCAGCGTCGTCGCCCAGAAAACCAGTTTTTCCGGCACCAAACTGCGCGCCCTGGCCGAATCCGCCGGGCTGGTGATCGGCACCGATGGCGCCTACCACGCCAGGGACGAGGGCGGAAACACGCTATTTACCCTCGCCAATCAGGAGGCCGTGCCCTTCTCCATCGAGCAACTGCGCCACCTCCAGACTCACGGCCTGAGCTGGGTGCTGGACGTGCCCCGCGTCGCCAATCCGGCTGCGGCCTTTGACCGCATGGTCGCGCTGGCCCACCACTTCGCCGAATCGATGGGCGGCGTGGTCGTCGATGACAATCGCGCCCCGCTGTCAGATCGCGCCATCGGCCTGATCCGCAGCCAGATCGGCCAGTTTGAACTGCAGATGGATCGCCAGTCGATGCCCGCGGGTGGTGAGATTGCGTTGAGGCTGTTTGCTTGATCTGGTCATTCCCTCCGAACTGTCGGTAGCGGTTTTAGGAATAGACGAAGCCATTCATAGAGTTGTCATTCCGGACTTGATCCGGAATCCAGAAGACGGGTGGCGAGGGGCTCTGGATTTCCGATCAAGTCCGGAATGACGGCGAAATGGACGTTCAAGGCCTGGTACAAGGGTGGGTCAATTGACCCGAGCGGACACGTTTTTAGCGCTCCCAGAGGAAAGAGATATGCCAATAGAAACGCAGATGGTGAACAAGCCTTCGTTTTGGGGGCGCTTGTGGGCGCCGGGGAAGCCGGCAAACGTGTCTGTTCCGAGTCCGTTGATCATTGGCGCAATCATTTGGCTAAGCTTCAACCTTTTTACCGCCATCACCCAGGTCTCTGGCTTCGCCAGGGTGCGCACCCTGCCTCTTGAGTGGGATCTCATCTTTACTGTGTTGGCCAGCACAGGCTTCATGGTATTGGTGTTTTTTCTCATAAGCTTGTGCAAATATTTTGTGGATTTTTTGGCCGCAAAATCAGCGAGGCTTGCACCCTTTGTCCGTCGGACTTCAGTCGCCATTCTCATTTCAGCCTGCATTGCCGCGCCGGTAGCTGCGCGTTGGGCGACCAAATACGCAGACCAAATGCGCGATGCCCAACGTAGCGTTTCTGTCGAGAATATTTGTCCCGATACGCGAGGCCAAGCCAGGTAGGGCGGGACATTTGATCTGCGCGGAAATGAGCTTCTGATTAACGTAATCCCGTCGTTCCCGCGAAGGCGGGAACCTAGCGGCGTTCGCAAAGTCACTGGATTCCCGCCTGCGCGGGAATGACGAAACAAGGCCATGCGCCTTCCCGAAAATTCTTGCCGACATAGAACATGGACCTGTTTTCCCAAGCCAACGACGAAGACCGCGCCAACGAACTGCGGGCCGAACTTGCCCGTCACGCGCACGCCTATTACGTCCTCGACGCGCCCAGCGTGCCGGATGCCGAATACGACCGGCTGTTCCGCGAGCTGCAGGCCATCGAGGCCGCGCACCCGGAGCTGATCCAGCCGGATTCGCCGACGCAACGTGTCGGTGGCACGCCGCTGGCCGGCTTCGGTCAGGTCACGCATGTGGTGCCCATGCTCTCGCTGAACAATGCCTTCGCCGAAGACGATGTCGTCGCTTTCGACCGGCGTTGCCGCGAGGGGCTGGACGTGGAGACGGTGGAATACGCCGTCGAGCCCAAGTTCGACGGCCTGGCCATCACCCTGATCTACCGCGACGGCGTCCTCGTGCAGGGCGCCACGCGCGGCGACGGCATGAGCGGCGAAGACGTGACGCAGAACCTGCGCACCATCGGCTGCATTCCGCTGCGCCTGCTCGGCGACAATCCGCCCAGCCTGCTCGAAGTGCGCGGTGAAGTGCTGATGTTCCGTGCGGATTTTGCGGCCATGAACGCGCGCCAAGCCGAATTGGGCGAGAAGCTTTTCGCCAATCCGCGCAACGCCGCCGCCGGCAGCCTGCGTCAGCTGGATTCACGCATCACGGCCCGCCGGCCGCTCCGGTTCTATGCCTACGCGGTGGTGCGTCTGGAAGGCGCGCCCGCATTGCCTTCTCACAGTGCAACGATGGAGATGCTTGCAGCGCGCGGCTTTCCGGTCAGTGCCCTGCGCGATGTGGTTTCTGGCGCCGATGGCCTGCTCGCTTATTACCGCCGCATCGCCGCCGCCCGCGATGGCTTGCCGTTTGATATTGATGGCGTCGTCTACAAGCTCAATCGCGTCGACCAGCAGGAGATGCTCGGCTTCGTGTCGCGGGCGCCGCGCTGGGCTATCGCCCACAAATACCCGGCGCAGGAAGAGCTGACCGAGTTGCTCGATATCGAAGTGCAGGTCGGCCGCACCGGCGCCATCACCCCGGTCGCGCGTCTCAAGCCGGTGTTCGTCGGCGGCGTCACCGTCACCAATGCCACCCTGCATAACGAGGACGAACTGCGCCGCAAGGATCTGAAGATCGGTGACACCGTTATCGTGCGCAGGGCAGGGGACGTCATCCCCGAAGTCGTCACCGCGCTGCCCGAGCGCCGCACCGGCAGCGAACGCGAATTCATCATGCCCACCGTTTGCCCGATCTGCGGCTCGCACATCGTCAAAGAGGAAGGCGAAGCCGTGGCGCGCTGCACCGGCGGCCTGGCCTGCCCGGCGCAGCGCGCGCAGGCCATCATGCATTTTGCCGGTCGGCGCATGATGGATATTGACGGCCTCGGCGAGCGCTACATCGAATCCCTGGTCGAGCTGGGCTATGTCGAACGGATTGCCGATCTGTACAGCCTGACGCTCGACAAACTGCTGGAAATGAAACGCCGCGCCGACGAGCGCGATGGCGTGACGCCGGACACCGTGCAACAGGGCAAAATCGCCACCAAGTGGGCCGAGAACCTGATCGAAGCGATTGCCGCCAGCAAGCGTCCGCCGCTGGCCCGGCTGTTGTTCGCGCTGGGCATTCGTCACGTTGGCGAGTCGACGGGCAAGACTTTGGCCGAATGGCTGGGCTCGCTGGAAAACGTCCGCCATGCCCCGCGCGAAGTGTTCGCCTGTCTGCCGGATATCGGCGGTGTCGTGGCCGATTCGTTGCACGAATTCTTTGCCGAGCCCAACAACGAACGCGTCCTCGATGAACTGGTCCGCGCCGGCGTTACGCCCGCTGACGAACATCCGCCGGCGGCGCGTCTGGCGCAGCAATTCACGACGGTCGAGCTGCTGAGCCGGCTCGGCATTCGCCGCCTTACGCCCGTCCGCGCCCAGCAACTCGCCGCGCAGGTCGATAGCCTGTCGGCGCTGGCCGCCCTGACGCCGATTGAACTCGCCGCGCTGGATTTGCCTGCGGATGTGCTGTTGGCGCTCGCCGAATGGCTGGTGCAGCCGGGGCAGGGCGAAAAGCTGCAAGCGCTGGAAGCCTATTGCCAACGCTTGCTGGCTGCCGCCCCGCAGCAGGACGCCAGCATGAGCTCGCCGCAAGCCGGCAAGACCTTCGTCCTCACCGGCACCTTACCCACGCTCAGTCGCGACGCAGTCAGCGCCCTGATCGAACAACACGGCGGCAAGGTCAGCGGATCGGTGTCGAAGAAGACCGACTACGTGGTGGCCGGTGCCGAAGCCGGCTCCAAACTCGTCAAGGCCGAGCAGCTCGGCGTGACGGTGCTGGATGAAGCAGGGTTGCTCGCGTTGCTGGGCGTGAGCAACTAAGCCGGCCCGATTTCAGTTTGAAACGCAGGGGCCATCGCTCGATAAGTTCAGGCGCGCCTTCGGTTGCACACGCCGCTTTGCAGGCTGACTGAAGTCAGCCCTACACATGGGCACAAGCGACTGTTTGCGGGCTCGACCAATATGCCGCCCCGAACATTCCCTCCTTGGCAAAAAATGGGGCGGAACAAGATATTCGCAAAGTATGCCTTGCGCCGCTGAAGCGGATCCTCCGTGAAAACCAGACCCTTTTGAGAGATGGTTGTTTCGTCGTGTTTGGCCAGGCGCCAGCAAAGAGCAAAAAGCCACTGCTCATCGTCCGGCCTTTGCAAAGGAAAAATGGCGTCAGAATCCGGGCCGGATTTTCGGATGGGGAGCCTGTAGAGCCGCTCCCTGCCTGATTCTTCAGCATACCTGCCTGAAGACGCCCCCTGCGCGCGGCTCTTCAGCTACTTCTTGAGCAATGGTTTGAGTACCGGCCAGATATTTTGCAGGATCAGGGGCTGGGCGGCGCTGGTGGGGTGCAGCATGTCGGCCTGGAAGAGTTCTGCGCGGGTGGCGAAGCCATCAAACAGGAAGGGCAGCAGGGCGGTTTTGCGTTCCTTGGCGAGGGCCGCATAAGTTTCCTGGAACTTCCCTGTATAGAGCGGGCCGAAGTTGGGCGGCATGCGCATGCCGATGAGCACGACTTTGGCGCCAGTGCCTTGTGCCGCGCGGATCATGCTGTCGAGGTTGCTGCGCAGGGCGGCAAGCGGCAGGCCGCGCAGGCCATCGTTGGCGCCGAGTTCGATGATCACGACAGCAGGTTTGTGCTCGGCCAGCGCGGCGGGCAGGCGGACGCGGCCACCGGCGGTGGTTTCGCCGCTGATGCTGGCATTGATGACCGGGTACCGGTAGCCTTCGCTTTGCAGTTTCTGCTCGAGCAGCTTGGGCCAGGCAGTATTCTGTTCGATGCCATAGGCGGCGGACAGGCTGTCGCCCCAGATGAGCAGGGTGGCGGCGGAAGCATTTTGAATGAACATGATTGAGAACAGGATTGCTATGCAGCGTGTCATGCAGGAAAACTCCGGGCCAGTGTTGGCGGTGAAGGACTTGGGCAAAACGGTGGGGCTGGCCGATGGCGGCACGCTGACCATTTTGCAGGAGATTGACTTTGCCGTGGGGGCTGGCGAAACGGTGGCGATTGTCGGCGCTTCGGGTTCGGGCAAATCCACCCTGCTCGGACTGCTGGCGGGGCTGGACGTTCCCAGTGCGGGTTCAGTGAAGGTAGGCGGGCAGGACATTTTTGCACTGGATGAGGACGGACGGGCGGCCTTGCGCGGCGCGATGATCGGCTTTGTGTTTCAGTCATTCCAGTTGCTGCCTGCGCTGACCGCGTTGGAAAACGTAATGATGCCGCTCGAACTGGCCGGACGCAGCGGCGCCAGGGAGACTGCTAGCCGTTGGCTGGATCGGGTCGGCTTGCTTGAGCGTCTGAGCCATTACCCGAAGCATCTGTCGGGCGGCGAGCAGCAACGCGTGGCGCTGGCGCGGGCCTTTGCAATGCAGCCGGCGCTGCTATTGGCCGATGAGCCGACCGGCAATCTGGATGCGGCGACAGGTCAGCACGTCATCGACTTGATCTTCGAATTGAACCGCGAGGCGGGCACCACACTGCTGCTGGTGACGCACGACGAGGTGCTGGCCAGCGCCTGCGGACGCAGCATCCGTTTGCGCTCGGGGCGGATGATTGAGCGGAATGGAGACGCCTGAGCGGGTCCGGATTCTGCCAAGGTCTGGACGCGATCAGTACCCGCTCGCCGTTTGAGTCGTTTTATCCAGAGACATGAAGCACCGGACAGCCGTGCGCGCAAACCACAGGAGTCAGGCCCTTCGGCAAATGAGACAATGCGCGCCAATAATTTGCGCATTGCATCACGCAGCGGAGGAATCAGTTTTGGACGTAGTGGCTGTAATCGACTTTGAAACGACCGGTTTGTCACCGGCCCAGGGGGACCGTGCGACCGAGATTGCCGTCGTCATCCTGCAGGATGGCAAGGTCGTGGATCGTTATCAAAGCCTGATGAATGCGGGCGTGCGCATTCCTTCGTTCATCGAAGCGCTCACCGGCATCTCGAACGCCATGATCCGCTCGGCGCCACCGGCCGCCGAGGTCATGCGGGAAGTGGCCGAGTTCGTGGGCGACACGCCCTTGCTGGCCCACAACGCCGGGTTCGACAGCAAGTTCTGGGATGCCGAGCTGGCCCGCATCAATCAGCAAAGACAGCAGGCCTTTGCCTGTTCCTTGCTGCTATCGCGTCGTCTGTTTCCGCAAGCGCCCAGCCATAAGCTCGGTGCGCTGATCGAATTCGCCAATTTGCCCGTAGCGGGGCGCGCCCACCGCGCGCTGGCCGACGCCGAAATGGCCGCCAGTCTGATCGTGCGGCTGGAAGAGGAATTGCGTCGCCGCTATCAGGTTCGTGAAGTCTCGCATGAGCTGCTGTGCAAGATTCAAAGCGTCCCCAAGGCCAAGCTGGAGCAGTGCCTGGCGCGTCATCAAGCCGCCTGCTAGCCGCGAAAAAGCATGAAGCCCATGCATTCAGGCACGGGCTTCGTAGATCTTTAACCAAGGCACTCATGGCCCGGGTGTTCGGCTATTCGCCGTTGGACTGCTAGCGGAACTTCACGAAAATTTGCGGCGGACTATCCACCATAAAAACCTCCTGTTGCCAGAAACAGCCCCGTTCCAAGCGAGTCTGAAAAGTGCCGGAACGTGTTTAAAGCCTAGCTTCCGAGCTTGGGAAGTACAGGTGTTTTCAGGATGATTTCTGAGTAGGTGGGGCGCTGACACCGGCAGCTCGGGCTGTTGCTGGGGCCTTGTGTTGAGCCAGCAGGATTGGGTGGATCAACCTTGGAACCGTCCTTCTGGTGCAACATTTTGTCCGCCTGTGTATGGCAGCTAACAGACGGCGCATGTCTGAATCCGTAGCCTAGGGTTGGAGGCTGGTGCAGTTCGCCATTTACTCTTAACCGTCCGGCGTCCGCGCCGAATGAATCGATTAGCCAAGCCACGCTACGGCCTTCGGGCGAGTGTCCGGCATACAAAGTTCAGGAGAAAATTCCGTGACAGACCCACGTAACGTCGCCCACGACAAGAAAATTGCACAGGAAAAAAAACACCACGGCGATGAACTTGCGCCGGGTGCCGAGAAGACTCCGCAACCAGGAAAGAAGACGCATATGGAACATCATGTGTCTGACACTCCCAAGGTCCCGGATGAAGCGGCTCCGGTGCCCACCGAAGAAAAGCCCTTGAACTAGATACCCTCGCTACATTCACGCCGCTTTTCGATGCCTGGCCTGAAAAGCTTCTTGTGCCGGGGCTCTTCAGGTGAGCTGCCTGCACATCAACATCTGACGGACTTCTTCGCAATGCCATGCTGAAGAAGCCCGTCCCATAGGGCTCTGCAGGCGGTTGCTGTTACAGCGTGCGCAGCTTGCCACGCACTTCTTCAATGCCCCGATAGCCCTTGCGGGTGAGTAGTTCCGCCAGCTCGTCATTCAGCCGTGCGAAAATTCCGGGGCCTTCTTCGTAGAGCGCGGTGCCGACCTGGACCAGCGAGGCGCCGGCGAGCAGGTGCATGAAGATGTGTTCGCCACGCGTGACGCCACCGCAGCCGATGATCTGTTTGGCTGGGCAGCGGCGGTAGAAGGCATTCACGTTGGCCAGCGCGGTGGGCAGGACGTAATCGCCACCGATGCCACCGAAACCATCCTTGGGTTTGATCACGACGCTTTCGGCCTCCACGTCGATGATCAGCGCGTTGCCGATGGAATTGATGCAGGTGACGAAAGCGACTTGCGGGAAGCGGTTGAGGATGGCGGCGGCTTCGTCGAAATGAGCGATGTCGAAGTAGGGCGGCAGCTTGACGCCGAAGGGACGGTCGTAAGCTTGCGTGACGGCCTCCAGCATTGCCGTCATGGCGGCGAAGTCGTAGCCGATCTGCGGCTTGCCCGGCACGTTGGGGCAGGACAGGTTCAGCTCGACAATCGCCGGGGTGTCAGCGGCGCGGATGGCAGCGAGCATCGTCAGGTTGTCGGCCAGCGACAGGCCCGCAACTGACAGGAACAGCGGCTTGGCCGCGTAGTCGTGTTGCTGGGCGTAAGCCAGATAATACTGATAGCCGGCGTTGGGCAGGCCCATGGAGTTGATGCTGCCCAGCGGCGTGGCGTAGTAACGCGGCTCGGGATTGCCTTCGCGGGCGAGCAGGGTGCAGCTCTTGGTGACGAGGCTGCCGGCGGCGCTGGCGGCCAGCGCGTCCAGTTCGGCGACATCGCGGCAATATACGCCGGAGGCATTCAGCAAGGGATTGGCAAAATCGATACCGAGCAGGGAGGCGGACAGGAGGCTCATGGTTGGCTTCTGGTGTTGCGAAGCCGTGATTCTACCGTGCCCAATGCAGGCTGCTGATCGGGATCAGGCCGTGATTGTGCTCAGAGCGGCCCGGGATTCTGGATGTAGAGCTCCAGATGCTTATTCAGCAGCGCTTCCGGGACGCCCTGTTTATCGAGCTCTTCGAGGCGTTGGCTCATGTATTTCAGGTGATGGATCTGCTTTGAGCGTTTGCTGAACCCGAAGTGAATGTCCTGGGACGAGATGAGCGGCGTCAGAGCCGTGATTGACAGCATGTCCGGATGCGTATTGATGTAGGCCATTCCGACGTAATACCCGGTGACGAAATAATCGATGCGGCCCAGCCCCAGTTTTCCGAAGTTGTTCTCCATGCTCGGCGCTTCTTCCATTTTCAATTCGCGCCGCCAGTATTCGTCGAAGCCGCCACCGAAGTAGTCGCCCGTACTCCAGCCGCCTATCAATGGTTTCAGGTCCGCCCAAGACTTGAAGGGGAAGGGGCGGTCTTTGCGTGCAAATACGGCGATGGGGTTCGGAAAGGCGCGATGCGTTGTAAAGACCAGATACTCGCTGCGTTGGGGGGTGATGCGGATGCTTACGAGCAGATCCACAAGCCCTTGCTCGGCATACAGCTGTGCCCGTTTCCATGGCAGTACGGCGGGCTTCAGCGTGACGCCAGGTGGCTTGACCAGCTCCAGCAATTCGATGCTAGCGCCGGCAAATGCCTTGTCGCTAACCCTCCAGTCATACGGGGGGTAGTGCGGATTGGTGGCATACACAATCTCGTCGGTGTCGTCGGGCCCCTGAGAAAATCCCGGCAAAGGCATGAGACTAGCGATAAGGCACAGGCAGCAGGTCTTCCAGCCGAAATTTCGCATGTCATTCCTTGTCGATGTCCATCGATTCGCTGTTCGTGCGTCTGCTCTGAAAGCTAGCCTTGCAGACCGCCGGGATCAAGCCATCGAGCGGTGTTCTCAAGGGTAGGGGCCACCAACTATTGCTTCAGGCTTGCAGCATGGACTGCAACGATTATTCTTCCGGCTCATCGCAGCATGGAGCTGCAGGCATTTACCGCTGGCCTTCAAGTCCGCTCCGGCCTGCTCTGCTTGAAGCCTGATTCCAGCTTCTTGCTGGCCTGCGATAGCAGGAAGCAGAACAGCCAGTAAATCAGAGCGATGAACAGATAGCCTTCCAGATAGAAGCTGCGCCATTCGGCGTCGCCGCCCAATGACAGCGCCAGTGCGCCGGTCAGCTCGTGCAGGCTGACGATGGAAATCAGCGAGCTGTCCTTGAAGATCCCTACGAAGCTGTTAACCAGCGCCGGCAGCGCAAAGCGCAGGGCTTGCGGCAGCACGACGTAAGCCGTGGTTTGCCAGTAATTCATGCCAATGGCTTGAGCGGCAGTGAGCTGGCCGGCGGGTACCGCTTGCAGGCCTGAGCGGATTACCTCGGCCAGATAGGCAGCGGCGAAGGCGGCGATGGTGAATACAACCCGCGGCAGGATGTCGATGCGCAATTGCGCAGGCAGCAGCAGCGGAAACAGGAAGGCCGCCATGAACAGCAGGCTGATCAACGGCACGCCACGCACTAGCTCAATGTACAGCGTGCACACGCTGCGCAGCAGCGGCAGACTGGAGCGGCGGCCCAGCGCCAGCAGGATGGCGAAAGGGAAGGCCAGCAGCGTGCTGCCTAGCGAGATCAGCAGGGTCAGCGGCAGGCCACCCCACAGCTTGGTCGGCACGAAGCTGAGTCCCGCAAAGCCACCCAGCATCAGTAGTGTCGCCGCCAGCAGGGCCGTCAGCGCGACCGGGGCTAGACGCGGCTGCCACAGACGGCGCCAGGTGGCGAGGCCCAGCACGCAGATGATCAGCAGCGTCGCCAGCAGCGGGCGCCATTGCTCGTCAAACGGATAGCGGCCGAAGATTAGCAGGCGATGCTTTTCGACGATCACGCCCCAGCAAGCACCAACGCCGCGTGCGGCCCGGCATGCCTCAAGATCCGCGTCCCATATTGCGTTCAGCACTGCCCAGCTGAAGATCGGCCACAGTAGCGCCGCTGCGAGCAGGCCCCAAAAAATCGTGCGTTTGCGCGGTAATCGGATCCTTGGGTTCATCGCGAACCTCGCAGGGCCACGCGGGCGTTGTACTGGTTCATCAGCAAGGCGGTGATGAGCGACAGCGACAGATACACGGCCATGACAATCACGATGCACTCGAAGGCGCGTCCGCTCTGGTTGAGCGAGGTGTTGGCGACCGACACCAGTTCCGGATAGCCCACGGCTACGGCCAGCGAGGAATTCTTGATCAGGTTCAGATATTGATTGGTCAGGGCCGGCACGATGGCTCGCAGCGCCAGCGGGAAGACGATGTAGTGCAGCACCTGCAGGCGCGAGAGGCCAATCGCCTGAGCAGAATCGATCTGGCCGCGCGCCACCGACAGGATGCCACCACGCACAATCTCGGCAATGAATACGGCGCTGTACAGGCTCAGGGCGATCAGCACGGCGAGGAACTCCGGGCTCAACGACCAGCCGCCACTGATGCCGAAACCTTCGGCGACCGGCAGGTCCCAGGCGCAATCAGGTGTACAGCCCCAGGCCGGTAGGAATAGGCCGCTCTTGCTCAGGAGCGCGCCGGGCAGGGGCGAGATCGCCGCGCTGGCTTCCGGCAGCAGGCCCGTCAGTGCGAAATAACACATCAGCAATTGCAGCAGCAGCGGGATATTGCGCAGGGTTTCGATCAGCGTGCCGCACAGCTTGCGCGGCACCGGGTGCTCGGCCAAGCGGCCAAGCCCGATCAGAATGCCCAGCAGGGTCGCCAGCACCATGGCCGGCAGTGCGACGCGCAGCGTGTTCAGCGTGCCCGTGATGAAGGCCCGCCACAGCGGTTGGGACGCGTCGTAATCGAGCAGGCCTTCGCCGATCTCGAAGCCGGCCGGGTCGAGCAGGAAATCAAAGCCGGCGCGGATGCCGCGTTCGCGCATGTTCTCCAGCACGTTGTTGCCCAGCCAGCCCAGTAGAAGGGCGAGCAGGGCCACGAGCGCAATCTGGGGCAACCAGCGGAGCAGGGCGTGGCGCATTGGAACGGAATCCGTGCGAAGAAAAAACGGGGCACTGCAGGCAAACAAAGGCGCGCGGATTATCGCGAGCCCTGTTCAAATCAGCACAAAGCCGGTAAAGAAATGCATGCCCAAGAGCCGCATCTGGCTGACTTCTTCAGGCATGAAGTCTGCAGAGCAAGGCGGGGGGCGGCTGTACAGGACATGCCGCCGCAACTCCGCTTCGGCGAGTCGTTCAGCGCACCGGCGGCGCGTACAGAATGCCGCCCTTGTTCCACAGATTGTTGAGGCCGCGCGGCAGTTTCAGCACCGAATCCGGCCCCACGTTGCGGGCGAAGATCTCACCGTAATTGCCGACAGCCTTGATCGAGCGGTAAGCCCATTCACGATCCAGACCGAGCAGCTTGCCGGTGTCCTCGGTGCTGCCAAGCAAACGCCCGATGCCGGGGTCTTTGCTCTCGGCTTTGATGGCGTCGACATTGGCCTTGGTGATGCCGTACTCCTCGGCTTCGATCAGCGCGAAAGCCACCCAGCGCACGATCGCAAACCATTCATCATCGCCACGGCGCACCGCTGGGCCGAGCGGCTCCTTGGAGATCACTTCCGGCAGGATCATGTAGTCGTCCGGATTCTTCGCTTCCTTGTTGCGCACCCCGGCCAGACCGGAGATGTCCGTGGTGTACGCCTGGCAACGCCCGGAGAAGAAAGCCTTGAAGGATGCTTCAAAACCTTCGAACACCACCGGTTTGATTTTGACGTTCTGACTGCGGAAATAGTCGGCCAGATTCTTTTCATTGGTCGTGCCGGACTGCACGCAGATCTCGGCATTCTTCAACTGCTTGGCGCTGGTGAGTTTGAGCTTTTTTGGCACCAGGAAGCCTTGCCCGTCGTAATAGGTCACGCCGGTAAAACTCAGACCCAGCGATGCGTCGCGATTCAGCGTCCAAGTCGTGTTGCGTGCCAGCACATCCACTTCACCCGATTGGATCGCCGAGAAACGTTGTTGTGAATTCAGCGGCACGAAGCTCACCTTGTTCGCATCCCCGAGCAGGGCGGCGGCGATGGCGCGGCACAGATCCACGTCAAAACCTGACCAGTTACCCTGATTGTCCGGTAGCGAGAAGCCGGCTACACCGCTGCTCACCCCACACTGAATGTTGCCGCGTTGCTTGATGGCATCGACAGTCTTGCCGGCGTGAGCGAGAGGCGCGGCCAGTGTGCCGAAGGCCAGTGCGCACAGCAGGCTTAGATGGCGAATTTTTGGAGCAGTCATGGAATACCTCTCTTGGGTTCAAACAGGGCTGTCCCCATCCTAGCAAGCATCAGCAGCGGGGGGAAAGCACATTATGGTTCTATGCAAATCATCATTTGGTCTGCGCCGGGATTCGGGCCGAGGGCAGGGGACGTTAGCCCGCGTCGCACGCCTGTAACGACGGGCGATGCAGCAGGTTAAAGATACTCTTCCTGCTGCGTAGCAAAGACTTCGATTGCCACGGAGTCCGCCCCAGCATAGTCGCAAGCCATGCTTCAGCGTCAAGAACGAGTTGATTTCGACCGGCTGGCAGCCCCGTCAGGCAGATCATCCGACGCCCGTGAACCAGCGCTTGATGCCGGCTACACTCGGTACCCTTCATCAAACCGGACGGCATGCGTGACCATGAAAAATCCACTTAAAATTTTTCAATACATCTTTGGTGGCATTGGCGCCGTCATCCTGATTATTGCCCTGATCTGGTTCGCCAATACACGCAGCTTTCTGAGTGAGGCGCAGCGCGCTTCAGGCGTGATCCTCGAACTTGTTGCTTCGGAAAGTGACGATTCCACGGTTTATCACCCGGTCGTGGGCTACCAGACGCCGGATGGGGAAAACCGCTTCTTCAAGTCATCTGCCGGCAGCAATCCGCCTGCATACGATGAGGGTGAGGAAGTCGAGGTGCTGTATTCGCCTGCCAAGCCGGATGATGCGCGGATCAACAGCTTCTTTTCCCTGTGGGGTGGCCCGCTGATCGTGGGTGGGCTTGGCTTGATATTCTTTGCCGTCGGTGTCGGCATCTGGGTGATCGCGCTGCGTGGAACGCGGCGCGAAGCGCGCTTGCGCAAACTTGGGCATGTGGTTGAAGCCGCATATCTGCGTGTTGAGGAAAACACCGGCCTGGAGGTCAATGGCACGAACCCCTGGCGCATCGTGTGCCAGTGGCAGAATCCGAAGACGCAGAAGCTGCATGTTTTCTTCAGCCAGAATCTTTGGTTCAACCCCGAATCCCACATCGACCGCCAGAACATCCCGGTCTTCATCGACCCCTTGAATCCGCGAAGCTACTGTGTAGACACAAGTTTCCTGCCGAAACTGGCTGACTGACTGTCGCCCGAAGCGCTGCTGGATGCATCGCTCTGCTGATAGCTTGCCTGAAGAGGTCCGCTGTGCGCAGCTCTTCGGGCAGTGTATTCGGGCGACAAAACGTCCGCTCACCATGGTGCTGGCGGAAAGTCGCCGTTTGAACGGAGGAAAGGATCAAGATTCAGTGGAGAGCACTTTGACGCCAGAGTCAAAACAGCTCGGCGCAACTTAACATAATAAAAATTATCGTCTGTTTTAGACGTCGCAAAAAGCGCTCGAGGGCGCCATCAGGAAGGCTTAGGGCCGCTATTGCTGTCGTCAAAGCCAGTATCAGGATAACGGCCGTCGTCCTGATGCTGGCTAGGGCTTTTCCCCACGCGGTTCTCGTCGCGTCGTCCTTGGCACGTTCCATTTCTAGTTCTGCGATCACTTTGAGCGTGCTCAGTCCAGCAGCTTCGGCCAGTCGTCGAGCAAATTCGTTGCTGATCCCGTTCTTTCCAACTTTGTCTTTTTCGTAGTTCTTCAACGAGTCTTCACTGATCCCGGTCACCTTCGCCAGTGCATAGGCCGATTTGGCGCCTGACTGCTCCATGGCTTTCCGTACAAGTTCGCTTGGTTTCATTTTTTATCTCTAATGATTGACATACCCGATTGCTTTCGGGTAGCGTTCGGTTGCCCGAAGGTTATCGGGTATTTCCGTAACAGTCACGAAAAGGGGTAGGTCATGAAGCTGCAAGTTCTGGGTGTGAAGCGCGTCAAGGGTGAGTCCAAGGAAAGCGGTGCGCCGTTCGACATGTGCCGGATTATCGCTTTGTCGCCGATTGAGTCAATGGCTTCCGGGAAGCTTCAGATCACCGGGGCAGGGTTTGAGGTCGCCGAGATGAGTCTGCTGCCCGAAGCAATGCCCAAGTTCCTGTCCCTACCCTTCCCTTGTGATGTTGAGCTGGTGATCGAACCGCGAGCCTACCGGGGCAAGTTTGAGAGCTTCGTCGTCGGCTTCCTTCCGGCGGCCAAGTGATCCGAACGGCTTTAGTAACACATTGCCGATTTTTCTCAATTTGAGAATTTGAGAAGGAAAAGGGGTATGTCGCATGCGGTCTTTATCGATTGGCTCACCGCTTCTCAATACCATCCAAACGGGGGTCTTCCAGTCCTCGTTGGAGGGCTTAACGTCTTCTATGACTCCCGAGGCATCCCGCGCACTGAGCGCTCTTGCTCCGCGCCTGTTCTCGGATCATTCGACACTACTGTCCGCATCAAGTGCGACGGTTTTCGTGTCTGCCTTAGCGGAAATGTCGGGCGCTTTGGTCGTCAAGACAACCTGTTCAATCTGGACTGGGAAGGAACGCAAAGAGCTGCTAATCGAATTCTCGCGGCAAACGGACTTCCTGCTTTCACAGGTCCTGGACTCCTTTTCGACGGAACTGGTGTGGCAGAAACGGCGCGACAAGACGAAATTTGTAGCGGGGCGAAAGTATCTCGTCTGGACGTCACCGCTAACTTTGCCGCCGGATCAGATGCGCAGGCTCGTGCTGTCATCCGGTGGATTGGGTCGCAAGCAGTAAGCCGGTGCAAGCGTGGTCAGGTCGGTGATGAATCGGTGTGGTGGGCAAATACACGTTACATGTTTAAGGCATATCGCAAGCTGGCTGAAATGCTGGCTCATGGTGCAAATAGTGATGAGGCAGTTGCTGCTTATTGCTTACGTAATGGCCTTGTTCGCGTTGAGATTGAATTGAAACGGCGACTTTTGGCGGAGTTGAAAATGAATGATTGGGACGACATTACGCAGGAAAAGTTGGAGGCTGCTTATTGTGACCAGACTGAAATTTTGCGCCGCGTGGATCGCTCAGAAGAACCCGATTTGCTGGCGTCCATTCCATCGCGGTCGCGTGCCTATGCTGCTGCTTGGCTCCGTGGTGAGGATCTTTCGTGCTTGGTGAGTCAGGCGACCTTATATCGCCATGCCAAGATTTTGAAGGATTACGGCCTCGACGTTTTTCAACCTCGCAATGTCGTTTCTTTTCCGTCACGCGTAACGGTAATTGAAATGCAGCCGCTTGAAGTCCCTGACTGGTACGAACTCCAGTCGCGATTGAGGGCTGTCTGATGGCTACCTGCTTAATTATCTATAACGGATATCTAGTGCCTGATTCATCAGTTACGGATTTCACGAATTGCCAGATGGTTGTTCCTTCTGGCCCTGAATTGCAGCTTGAACCTTCACCATTCAATTTAGATATTGCCGCCGCACAGCAGATCGGAACAGCGATTCTTTTGTGCTGGGCGACGGCGTTTGCTTTCCGCGCTTTGCGGAATTTCTTGACGTCTTTCGACGTCTCACAACCTGAGGAGTAGTCGCATGAAAAATACCTTTGTTCGTCGTGTTGGTGGTCGTTTGGTGGCCGTTTCTGTTGGCGTTCTGGGTGCTGTTTCGGCTTCGCAAGCTGCTGTCGATACTGCCGCTGTTACGACCGCAATTACTGACGCCGGCGCAGCTATCGCGGTCGTTGGTGCTGCCGTGCTGGTGATGTTCGTCGGTGGCAAGGTGTTCAAGTGGATTCGTGCCGCAATGTAATTTCGCGGTATCGCCTGCAACAGAAAGGGGGGCGCTGCTCCCCTTTTTTAAGATCGGACAGAGGTATGCAAAATGGGACTATGGTTACTTCTCGCAATTCTTGGCGCAGGCTGGATTTTATTCTCCTGATTCTTGGGCTGTTTTTTAGCCTTGACGTTTTTGCTGCTGGCTATGTTTATACGCCGACTTATTACTATGGTTCTCAGGCCGATGGCACTTATTCATCCACTCCTGACCCTGCTTGTCAATATGCTTTCCGTGCTGCTACCGCTGCTGTCTTTTCATATACAAAAGTTTATAAAACTACTGACGGTTTAGTTAGTGGCGCGGCTGATTGTTTTGGCAAGTCGGTTTCAACGGGCGAAGATTATTTTTTCATGTATGTCCCGGTTGTTGATTCCGTTTGTGATGCGGGTGACATTCATCAAACGAATGGATGGTGTTGGCATGAAGGCGCAGCGTCGGGGAGTTCTTCAAGTTCTTCTAGTAGTTCCGGCGGTGGCTCTAGTTCCTCTACAAGCTCGTCTAGTTCTTCAAGTTCTTCAAGCTCGTCAAGTTCTTCAAGTACATCGTCATCGGGCGGTTCGACCGGTTCAAGTGGTACTGGTTCAAGCTCTGGTTCCCCTGGATCAAGTGGCACTGGAGACACAGGCGGCTCTGTCGGCGGTTCATCTGGATCTAGTTCTAGCGGTGGCTCTGCATCAAGTTCAAGCGGTAGTAGTAGTTCTTCTTCTGGCGGCTCATGGAGCGCTGGAGATTGCAAATCATCACCAGCTTGTGAAGGTGACCCTGTGGCGTGTGCAATTGCGATTGAATCCTTCAAAACGCGGTGCGCTTTAGAACCTACCGAAGAACAAAAAAACGCCTACGACCAAGCTGTTATTGATGGCGTTTCAGGTGGTCAAAACAATCCAACTGCCGAACAGAACCGCGAGCAAATCGACGTTGGTTCTGCATTTTCTGGCGTGTCTGAACTGTTTCCATCTTCATGCATAGAAGATATTAATTTTTCCGTGGTGGGTCAGTCCGTTTCTATTTCCATGCAGCCCGCGTGCTATTGGCTCAGCGTTCTCGGCTATGTCGGCGTGATGGCTTCAATTGTTTGTGCAGCTTTGATCGTGGGGAAAACTTAAAATGGGTGCCGCAATTATTGGCGCGTTGATCGCTGCCGCTGGAACGTTACTTGTTCAGTTTCTTTTATCTGCCTCTATCGGCGTCGTTACCTATAGCGGCATCACTTATGCACTTGATTTTCTTCGTCAGATGTTCATGGATTCCGCTTCCGGTCTGCCTGCTGGCGTTGTCGGTCTCCTTGGCATTCTCAAGGTCGGAACCTCGTTTTCTATCCTGATGAGTGCTGTAACCATGCGGCTAACGCTCTCCGGCGTGCAAGGCACCGTGTCGAGATTCAAGATCAAGGGCGGCGCGCCTCAGGGGTAAATCATGATTGAAATGACAACCGGCTTGCCCGGCTCTGGCAAGACATTGCACACGATCTGGCGTTTAAAGGCGCTCTCTGAAAAAGAGAATCGCCCAATTTATTACCATGGAATTAATAATTTACAGCTGCCGTGGCTTCCGCTTGCTGATCCAGAAAAATGGTATGAGTGCGAGCCTAATTCAATCATCATCATTGATGAGGCTCAAAAAATCTTCCGGCCAATGACGCCCGGCGCTGGTGTGCCTTTGCACATTAGCAAAATGGAAGATCACCGGCACTCTGGCATTGATTTGGTTTTGATCACGCAAATGCCGATGCTGCTGCATAAAAACTGCCGCATGCTCACTGGCAGGCATTTGCATGTCGTCCGCATGTTTGGTGCGCATCGGTCTGTAATTCATGAATGGGCGGAGTGCCGCGAGAATCCGAAACAGCGCAAGGATTCTGTTTCTACGGTCTGGAACTACCCAAGAGAAGTTTTCGATTATTACAAGTCTGCCGAAGTGCATACCCACAAAACCCGGATACCTGCGCGTATCTGGTTCATGTTTGCCGCACCCATTATTGCCGCTGGTCTTTTCTGGTTCAGCTACCAAAAAATTAGCGGAATTTCTTCACCGAAAACCGTCTTGTCTGCTTCTTCGCCGCAAGTTTTGCCAGGCGCACGCCCTCTTTCTTCTCCCCCTGGACAGCAATCTGAGGGGTCAGTACTGACAACAGCTCAGTATCTTGAGAGCCGTACGCCGCGAGTTGCTGATCTGGCGTTTTCCGCGCCTGTTTATGATCGCGTGACTGCGCCTGTCACGGCTCCCTACCCTGCTGCGTGTGTCTTGATGCGCGGCGAGTGCCGCTGTTACAGCCAGCAAGGGACAATCTTGTCTGTCAGTGCTGAGATGTGCGGCCAGATCGTCAAAAAGGGCTTTTTCGTCGCTTGGGACACCGCCGACAAAACGAAGCTGAAATCGACACCGCCGACCGCCGCCGACGCCGCAAGCGCAGCGGGCGGCAAGGTGGGCGGCGGTGAAGTTTCTGGCGGAGCGATTGATTGCGGCGGCGTTGGCGGCTGCGGGAAAAAGTCTTGAGGTGGTTGTATGAAACACGACAAAGATTTTTTGACGATTGATCTCTTTGGATACCGGCCCGCTGGACGCCCTAAAAAGGCCGTCACGCTGTCGTCAGCACAAAGACAGTCCAGATACCGTAAATCTGAATTGGAACGCGCACAGGCCCGGAAAACGCGCTTGGCGGGCCTTTCCAACATTACATTAGCTAGGTATATGTCTGATCCTGACGCAGATCTAAGCGACATTCGTGACTGGTGGCTTGAATTCGGTCGCCGCCAAGGCTTCAAGTAGTTCTGCCGAGTCACGAGAGTGCGAGGGAACCCGCAGGGCAGAACGGGAACCCGATCAGATGTAGGAGCGTTTTGGCCGGTTGTCCCGGCCAGCGACGATCTGAGCGGCGCCCAAACCGTCACTAATGCCCACGTCTTAAAACGCCCTCTAAAGCCCGCATATCAACAAAAAAGCCCGATTTCTCGGGCTTTTTTCTGTGGTTTGTTGCCTTTTCAGACAATGGTCACTTTTGCGATTTCCTGTAACTCGTTGATACGTTTTGGACTTCGGTTACATGACGACGTAATCCAAAATTATCGTTACTTTTGGTTGTTCTACAAGTGTTGCGTTTTTCTATGTATCCACCCAGCACTGATCCGCTTCAAAACTATGGGCAGGCGTTTAGGTCTGTGCGCACTTAGGCGTTGAGTTCGGCAAGAGTTTTTCGGTTGAAAGTCGGCACCATTTCCGGAGTTTCTATCTCGCTCTGGATGCCGAGAAAATTCAGTACTCACTGCGTACCGAATTCATCTGGAAGTTGCCTGTGTGCAACACAGAAAAGCATGCCTTCGCGTGTGACGAGCGGCGTAATTACACGCATTTAATGATCTGTTGGATAGCGAACATACGCCTCGTGATTGACTCTCTATAGTTGCGCCAGACGCGGCTTGAGGCTGCGCCCTCGATGTCCACATAGCTCCGGAGTTTCACCATGATTAGTTCCGCTGAATCTAGCGAAAGTTACCTCGGCATGCGGCCGAGCAACGGATGGCAGTGCTGGTTGCCTCAGCATGCAAAAGCCATGACTTCACAATGTATCTGCCAGGATGAAGCTGATCAGGCCCGGCGTCGAAACTTTGTCTGGTCTGCCGCAATCCTTCCAGGCTTATCCAGAATCAAGTCCACGCAAACAGATTAAGGAAAAGCATATGCGCCTCGGAACTGTTTTAGTGGTGGTGTTGATTCTGATGCTGGTGGGAGCATTCCCTCACTGGCCCCATAGTCAGAGCTGGGGCTACATGCCGAGCGGTGGCTTGGGCGTGCTGTTGATTATTACCATTGTGCTGCTGTTTTCCGGGCGCTTGTGATGCGGCCGCTCATCGCCGCGCTCAGGCTGGCAAAATTCAACACGACCTTGTCATGGATTGGCTGCACTTGCATTACGGTGGCATTTGCACTTTCCGGTTGTGGCGAGATGGCCAAACTACCGATAGAGGCAGGAACGGGGCCTAATCCGACGCTGCCCTCCCCTGCGCAAACGCTGATTCCAACGGTCAATATTGCCCCCGCCAAGGGCTGGCCAACTGGCACGACGCCCCAATCGCCCGCAGGCACACGCGTCACCGCCTTTGCCCGCGAACTTGAGCATCCGCGCTGGCTGTATGCCTTGCCCAACGGCGATGTGCTGGTCGCTGAAAGCAATGCGCCGCCGAAGCCCGAAGACGGCAAAGGCATCAAAGGCTGGGTGATGGGCCTGGTCATGAAAAAAGCCGGCGCTGCAGTTCCCAGTGCCAATCGCATATCGCTGTTGCGGGATGTTGATGGTGACGGCAAGGTCGATTTGCGTACGGTGCTGCTGGATGGTTTGAACTCGCCTTTCGGCATGGTGCTGGTCGGCAAGGATCTGTATGTTGCCAATACCGATGCCGTTCTGCGATTTCCTTATAACAGCGGCGACACCCACATCTCCGCGGGCGGCGTCAAACTCGTCGCTTTGCCGGCAGGCCCGATCAATCATCACTGGACCAAGAATCTCATTGCCAGCAAGGATGGCAGCAAGCTCTACGTCACCGTGGGTTCGAACAGCAATGTGGCCGAACGCGGGATGGAGGCGGAGGCTGAACGCGCCGCGATCTGGGAGGTGGATATCAAGAGCGGTGCTCACCGCATCTTTGCCTCCGGATTGCGCAACCCGAATGGACTGGCGTGGAACCCGGAAAGCGGCGTGCTGTGGACCGTCGTCAATGAACGCGACGAACTGGGCAGCGATCTGGTACCTGATTACCTCACCTCAGTACGCGATGGTGCTTTCTACGGCTGGCCCTACAGCTATTACGGCCAGCATGTTGATGTACGCGTGAAACCGCAGCAGCCCGATCTGGTCGCCAAAGCCATCGCGCCGGACTACGCACTGGGGTCACACACCGCCCCCCTTGGCCTGGTGTCCTCAGCCCGGAATAGCTTACCTTCAATTTACGCCAACGGTATGTTCATTGGTCAGCACGGTTCCTGGAACCGCCGCCCGCACAGTGGCTACAAAGTCATCTTTGTGCCCTTCGCAAACGGAATGCCCGCGGGCGTGCCGGTCGACGTCCTGACTGGCTTTCTCAGTGAGGAAGGCAATGCTTTCGGACGACCGGTTGGCGTGGCCCTCGACAAACAAGGTGCCTTGCTCGTAGCGGATGATGTAGGCAATGTGGTCTGGCGTGTAAGCGCGCAACCTTGAGGCGAGGCCCGGACAAATGGGGCCGACAATCGCGCGGCAACACACGCCTCATCCCATTGCTGCACGCCTTGCCAGCGGACTCGCCGTACTGGCTCTGCTCGGTCTGGTGTGCTGCAGCAGCCTGCCCCGCATCACCCCGGACCTGGCCCGCACATCGGGCCGCCCTGTTCAGTTGCAAGGCGCAAACGGCCCGCTCTCAGCCGCGCAAAGCAAGCTGATTCTCGACAAGCTGGAACGCCGAGGCGAGACCACAAATATTTTTGACCGTCATCTGGCACTCGAAGAGGCCATCGTCGGCAGTCCGCTGAGCACCGGCAATCAGGTGCGCCTGCTGCAGGATGGCCCGGCTACCTATCAAGCCATGTTCACGGCGATTGCATCAGCCCGTGATCACATCAACATGGAAACCTACATCCTGGACGATGACGAGATCGGCCAGCGCTTTGCACAAGCACTGATCGCCAAACAGCGGCAAGGCGTGCAGGTCAATCTGATTCGCGACAGTGTCGGCACTCTCGCCACGCCGGCCGCTTTTTTTAAGCAGATGAGCGAGAGCGGCATCGCCATGCTCGAATTCAATCCCGTCAATCCCTTGGCGGCACGGAAGGGATGGGAGCTGAATCAGCGCGACCATCGCAAACTGCTGATCGTGGATGGCCGCACCGCATTCCTGGGCGGCATCAACATCAGTAGCGTTTACTCCGGTGGCTCTTTCAGCACGAAGGCCAAGCCAAAGCCCGATGGCAAGCTTGCCTGGCGCGACACCCACTTGCAGCTGCAAGGGCCGGTGGTCGCGGAATTGCAGAAACTCTTCATTGCCACTTGGGAAAATCAGAAGGGCAAACCACTGGCCGCCAAGAAATACTATCCTGCCCCCGAAAAAGCCGGCCGGCAGATCGTCCGCGCCATCGGCAGTTCGCCCGATGAGGCGTACAGCCTGATCTACGCCACGCTGCTGTCCGCGATTGGCAGCGCAGAAACCAGCGTGCATCTGACCAACGCTTACTTCGTTCCCGACCCCCAGCTTCTGGCCGCTCTCGAAGCCGCAGCCCGGCGTGGGGTCGATGTGACGCTGATCCTGCCCAGCCAAACCGACTCCGCGCTGGTCTTCCACGCCGGACGCGGCTATTACGATCAGCTATTGCGCGCCGGGGTGAAAATTTTTGAGCGGCGTGACGTGATCCTGCATTCCAAGACCGGACTGATTGACGGCGTGTGGGCCACAGTAGGCTCGACCAATCTGGACTGGCGCAGCTTCCTGCATAACCAGGAGTTGAACGCGGTGGTGCTGGGAGCAGAATTTGGCGCGCAGTTGCAAACCTTATTCGACGAGGATCTAGCTGCATCAGACGCCATCGTGCTGGAGCAGTGGGAGCAGCGTGGACTCGATCTGCGCCTCAAAGAATACTTTGCGCGATTGTGGGCATACTGGCTGTAAATGAAATTGCGATGGAGATCAACGGAACCGCTGGTGCAATGACGCCTCCTCTCTCATTCCGGGCTGCGTCATTCCGGGCTTAAACCGGAACCCGGAATCCAGTCCCCCGCGCCGCCAGTCTTCCGGATTCCGGATCAAGTCCGGAATGACGGGTTTTTACGTGCTTTCATCCATCCGGAAGCACACATCTTGACCTACAGCACGGCATGCCCGCAGAGCCCCACCCCGCAATCGTCTTCGGCACCCCATGCCAGAGAGGCGCGCTGATAGCGGCTCTTCGGGCACCCTGTTCTCAAGCCTTTGAATCACGCCAAAGCCGCATCCTTGTTGCCGCTGATCCGGAACCATTGTGACTTGACGCCTTCCAGCACCAGCAAGCTGACGAAGCCCGCTGCAGCGCTGATCGCCAGATCGCTCCAGTGCAACTGGCCGAAATTGAACAGGGTCTGTGCCGGCGGCCAGGCGAGTGCCGTACCCAGCACCGCACCGACACCACCCAGCAGAATCCACAGTGAACGATTCGGCCGCAAAAATGCGCGAATCAGCGAAGCCTTGAACGAGCGATTGATCAGGATGAGGCCCATGTTCATGAGCACCAGCGAGGCAAACACCAGCGAGCGCATGTCATCCTCAGGCATATCCGCCTGCGCTGCGCTGATCAGGATGCCGGCCAGAATCGCGAGCACGATCAGGCCCTGCAATGCGGCCCACACGATCCGGTTCGGCATCAGCAAGGGGCTGGCGGGATCACGCGGCGGGCGTTTCATCACATCGTCCTCTTCGCCTTCAGCCTCCAGCACCACCGAGCAGGCGGGGTCGATCACCATCTCCAGAAATGCAATGTGGATTGGCGTCAGCATCATCGGCAAGCCCAGCGCCAGCGGCAGCAGCGCCAGACCGGCAATCGGGATATGCACCGCGACGATGTATTCGATGGCCTTGCGCAGATTGTCGTAGATGCGCCGGCCCAGGCGGATGGTTTTCACGATGGAGCCGAAATCGTCATCTAGCAGCACGATGGCCGAAGCTTCACGCGCCACATCGGTACCACGCCCGCCCATGGCAATGCCGATATGGGCGGCCTTGATCGCCGGTGCGTCGTTGACGCCATCGCCGGTCATGGCCACGACTTCGCCATTTGCCTTCAGGCTTTCAACAATCCGCAGCTTCTGATTGGGCCGGATGCGAGCGAAGATGTTTGCGGTTTTGACGCGCGTAGCCAGATCCGCGTCCGACAGGGCTTCGATGTCGTCACCCGACAAGACCTCCGTCGACTCGATGCCGGCTTGCTTGCCGATGGCGCTGGCCGTTGCCGGATAGTCACCGGTAATCATCACGACGCGAATGCCCGCCGCGCGACATTCCGCGACCGCGGCGGGCACCGTGGCGCGTACGGGATCGGCAAAGCCGATCAGCCCCACGTACTCAAACTTCAGTTCGCGCGGTGACTCCGGCAGCTTGTCTTCCTGCACGACACCCAGAGAGCCCGTCCGGGCCACACCCAGAACGCGAATACCATCGCGCGCCAGCGCATCCATCTGCGTGTTGATGCCGGCCATTTGCTCAGGCGACAGTTTGCAAAGCTCGGCAATCGCCTCCAGCGCGCCCTTGGCGTAAGCCGTGGCATCGTCCTTCCCTTCAGCATCGGCCGACATGACGTTCACCACCGCCAGCAAGTCCGGCCTGAGACCATAGGCGCGGAGCAGCGTGCGCTGGCCAAAGCCTGATTCATCGGAGCCTGCCTGCGCCTTGGCGAGTGCATGCACGGCAAGATCCATCGGGTCGGTCGCCTCGCGTGGGCAAGCCAGCAAGGCCGCGTCCAGCACCTCCCGCGTCTTGTCCGCAATTGCACCCTGCCCGCCTTGATCCCAGCGCGACTCAACGCCAAGAATCGAGACGAGCGTCATGCGATTTTCAGTCAGCGTGCCGGTCTTGTCCGTGCACAAAACCGTTGTCGCGCCGAGCGACTCGATGGCCGAAGCCCGCCGCGTGAGCACACGGGCGCGCGAAATACGCCAGGCGCCCATCGCCATGAACACGGCCATCACCAGCGGGAACTCCTCCGGCAACAAAGACATCCCCAGCGCTATGCCACTGAGCATGGCTTCAAGCCACGATCCGCGCAGCAAGCCGTAGAGCAGCACCGCCAAGCCACCAGCGACAGCCCCGATAATCGCGAAATTGCGCACAAATCCACTGATCTGTTTTTGCAGATGGGGCTGCTCGGTCTCAATGCTTTGCAGGGCATGGCCAATCTTGCCCATTTCGCTGCGAATGCCCGTCGCATGCACGAGCGCCTGCCCGGTGCCGCGCACCACCAGTGTTCCGGCAAAGACATACGGCAGGTCTTCTCCGCCCGGCCCCGGCACCGCGGCTTTGTCGCCATTCTGTGCGGCGGCGTCCTGCGCCACTTTGCGTACCGGGTTGGATTCGCCGGTCAGCAAGGATTCATCCAGCAACAGATCTTGTGAGGACAGCAGCATTGCGTCCGCAGCAACGCGGTCACCTTCCGCAATCACGATGAGATCCTCACGGACGACATCGCGGCCCGCAATCTGCAGCCGCTTGCCATCGCGAATCACCAGCGCGCGCGGGCTCGCCAGATTACGCAGCGCCTCCAGCACGCGTTCGCTGCGCGACTCCTGAACGATCGTGATCATCACGGAGAAGGATGCAAAAAGAAGCAAGAGCAGCGCCTCGATCCGGTCACCCAGCAGCAGATAGACAACACCGCCGACCAGCAACAAGGCAAACATCGGCTGGCGCAGCACCTCTGACAAGATGCGCCAGATGCCGCGCTTTTCGGGGTTGGGCAACTCGTTGTAGCCGTCCTGCTTGAGACGTTCGGCGGCTACGGCAGCACTCAAGCCGGAATTCGTTTCCGGTGGTTTGCCAGCTTCTTGCATTGTCGACTCCTTCTGGCGCATGAGAACGCCATAGACCAAAGATTGGCGGTCAAGCCAGGGCTTCCCGTCGCCTGGATCAGAGCGAGACCGTCAAGTCATCCACTACAAAACGCACACCCGGCGTCCCCCAGGCGGAGTGTTTGGCTATCTCGCGTTCGGCCCAGCTATGCACATTGCCCGACAAGGTCACGCGGTCGCCCACGACATCAACCGAGATGCTCTGCCCTTCCGATTTGACTCGGCGCTTCAATGTCGCCTCGATCTCTAGTTTCACTGCGCCCGGCGACACCAGTGGCTTGATCGCGATCTGTTCGCTGACGCCGGTCACCCCCATCAGGTTACAAACGGCTTCAACTGCCGCCAGCCGCTGATAATCCCAATCGACTTCGCCGGACAATGTAATCCAGCCCCCTTCGACCATGACCTTGACGGAGTCCGGTGGCAAGGCGGTCAGCCATTGCAGGACGTTCTGTGCCGCATGGGCAACATCGGCATCGCTGCGTACATTGAGCCCGCTCAGCTTGACGTCCATCTCGACGGCCAGAGCCCTCACGCCGGCTACGCGTTGCACCGCACGCTCGGCGCTCCATTTTTCGGCATAGCTGCCTACATGACCGGCAAGGGTCACGATGCCGTCCTTCACTTCCACGCCGATTCCGGCAGGGTTGACTGAAGTGTCCCACCTCAGTTCGGCAATGACGTCCAATTGCAGTTGTGTGTCGGATTTCATGATGAGCTTTCGATTAATTTGAGGAGGTCCAAGCCTGCGCGGCTGCTGCCACTTGGTCTGTGCGTTTGCGTACGTCTGGTTAGCCCTGACTCATCGATGTGCGCTGGCGCACAGACCCATTTATCCATACTCGCTAAAAGTGCTGAGTGCCGCACTGAAAGCATCACGTCGGGTCGCCATGTGTTGCAGCAAGTCATTGCAAGCATGGCGCCTGTGCCAAACGTGTTGCCTCGGCACCAACTCAACAAACCGAAAGGAAAAACCATGAAAAAACCCCTGTTGATTGCGATGCTAGGCATTGCAGGCGCACTGAGTGCTGTCGGGACCGCCCATGCACAGGTTGCCGGATCAGTCACGGTTGACGTCGTCGTGACCGAAATGCGGGAGTTGGCGCGTGGCTGGAGTGTCAGGAAAGACCTTCTGGGCAAGGCGATTTACAACGATTCCGGCGAGAAAGTCGGCACGGTCGTTGATCTGATCATCTCTCCGGAGAAGAACATTTCGTATCTGATCATCGGGGCGGGCGGCTTTGTTGGCATGGGCACCCATGACGTCGCCATTCCAGTCGTGCGAATCAAGGATCAAGCCGGCAGATTCGTCATGCAAGGCGCCACCAAGGAATCCCTGAAAGCAATGCCGAAGTTCAACTACGCGCCGCAGTTGTCCAAGCGCGATAAGTTCATCGCAGCGACTGAAGAAGAGATTGCCTCTGCAAAGCGGAAAGCCGCAGACATCGAAAAATCTGCCGCAGATGCGACCGGTGATGCCAAGACCAAGCTGGATGATCAAGTTCTGACCCTGCGCCAGAACCTGCAAGCCGCTGAAGACAAGCTGTCCGAGCTGAAGCGTGCCGGTGAGAAGAAATGGCAAAAATTCGAGCGTGAAGTCAGCAAGGCCGTCGATCACCTGCGTCAATCAGTCGAAAAATAGGTCCCCACCGCAGGCGCATTGCGCAAGTCCATCAGGCTTGCGCAGTGTTGCCGGTGTTGCCGCCAGAACGCCCTGCCCCGTGCGGCTGAACGATCAATTCAATAGCCATGCCTGAAGAGCCGCATCCCGCCTGCCTGTACAAGGAATACCCCTGAAGACTCTTGCTGCAAGCGGCTCTCCAGCCATCGTATAACCGCGAAATCCCCCAATCAAACAAAGAGAAAATCATGCAAATCACAATCAACACCGACCACAACATTGAAGGGGGCGAAGCGCTGGCCACGCATGTAAGTGGCATCGTTGCGCACGCCCTGAACTACCTGCGTGATCATGTCACCAGCGTGGAAGTTCATCTGAGTGAAAGCAATAAACATGGCGCTCAGAGCGAGAAAACCTGCGTGATTGAAGCACGCCTTGAACATCACCAACCTTTGGCCGCCACCCACCATGCCACAAGCCTGCATCAATCCGTCGAAGGTGCTGCACGCAAGCTGATGCGATTGCTTGACAGCGCACTAGGGCGTGTTCACGACCAGAAAACCCGCAGCGAAGCGTTCCTCGTGCCGGATTCGTCCGGGCCTGAATCCTAACGTTCGGCAGCGCACAGACGTCTGTGTGCTGATCGCGCATCCTGATGACAGCCGGATCAAAACGATTTTTGCCGCGTGCCGGGGCAGGTCTTGATCAGCAAGGTTCCAAAACCCGCCTGGCTTCCAAAGCCAGGCATCCAAGGAAGCACTTCACGAGGTCCACATGAAATCCAACAACATGAAATACATTGCAGCCGCTGTCGCCCTTCTGGGCTTGACTGCCTCCGGTACGGTTCTGGCGCAAAGCAACGCATACGAGAAACCCGCTGCAGGCACCTATCATCCGTCCTGGTATATCGCGCCCAGCCTCAATGCGATGGATCCTGATCACCAGTTCGATGCTGACAAGATCGGTGGCGGCGGTGGCCTGCGCATGGGTAAGCCGATTTCGCCGTCCTGGGATATCCAGTTTGGCACCACCTATTCACGTTCACGTGACGGTGCAGACAGCTATCGCCAGAACACCCTCGGCGCCGATGCGCTGTTCATGTTCTCGCGTGATCGCCTCCGTCCCTTCGTTCTGCTCGGTGGAGGCGCTCAATACGACAAGGCTAACGGCCCCAGCGTACATGCCAGCCAGATCTCGCCCTACGCCAATGTCGGTATCGGCGTGCAATACTCCATCAACAATCAATGGGGTGTGCAGGCCGATCTGCGCCACGCACAAAGCTACATGAAGGACAGCAAGCTCGGCTTTGATCACACCCATACCAATATTCTCACCGTTGGCATGACCTACGCGTTCGACAAGCCTGCCGCACCGGCACCGGTTTATCGTGAAACCCCGCCACCGGCGCCTGTTGCTCAGGCTCCCGTGGTCGTGACTCCGCCACCGGTTGTCGTAGCCCCGCCTCCTCCGCGTTTCGAGCGTTACACCCTGTCATCGACAGAACTGTTCGCTTTCAACAGCTCCGATCTGAACTCTGCTCAGCCGAAGTTGAACGAAATTGCCGATGTCCTGAACCGTGACACCACGATCACCAACGTCAACGTGATTGGCTACACGGATCGTCTGGGTTCGGATCAGTACAACCAGAAGCTGTCGCAACGTCGTGCCCAGACCGTCAAGACTTATCTGGTCAGCAAGGGTGTCGATGCAAATCGCTTGACCGCAGTCGGCAAGGGTGAAAGCAATCCGGTGGTCGAGTGTTCGGAAAAGAATCGCAGCGCTCTGATCACCTGTCTGGAGCCGAATCGTCGCGTCGAAGTCGAGCAAATCGTCATCGAACGCCGCGTCAAGTAATCCGGACCTCAGTAGTCAGAAAGCCAGCCCTCGGGCTGGCTTTTTCATATCCACAATTCCCCTGCTTTTGCGATGAAACCCTGTCGCTGCCTGTGCTCGGTGCGTTTGCGCACAGACTGTCAATTCAGCGAATGTTCAACTATCGACTTAATCCATAAATCCCGCGAAGCCTTGTTAATCGAATCCAATCTTGAGTCATCAGCTGCCCGGACGCATGAAGCCATGCAAAAAAATAAAGCCGCTCGTTTATTGAAGAGCCCGTCACCCGCCAATTCCTTGACTCAAGTGCTGGGACAGAGTGAGCGCGTCAAAGACATTGTCGAGGAATGTGCGGACGGTC
The DNA here is from genome assembly GCF_040566545.1 of Uliginosibacterium flavum. Taxonomy (NCBI): domain Bacteria; kingdom Pseudomonadati; phylum Pseudomonadota; class Betaproteobacteria; order Rhodocyclales; family Zoogloeaceae; genus Uliginosibacterium; species Uliginosibacterium flavum. Next base: position 100,127 of record NZ_JBEWZI010000006.1, on the reverse strand, counting down.
TTTCGTCGGTCAACGCGGGCATCAAGCGCGAACTGCAGGATGGTGAGATCTCGCCCGGCATTGAAACCGCTCTGGAAGAAAGCGAGACCATCGAGGGCAAGGTGCAGGATGCTTCCAAGGCCTTATCGCTGGTCAATCTGGCGCTGACGGAAGAAGTGCAGGAGCGGACGATCCTGCAAGAGAGATTGGCGGCGGCGGAAAAACAGAGCGACGAAGCGCTCTATGCGTCTCTCCATGATCCATTGACCGGCCTCCCCAACCGTGTGCTTTTCAATGATCGACTCGAACATGGATTGGCGCATGCTAAGCGAAATGGCATTTCTCTGGTCGTGATGTTCCTTGATCTGGATGACTTCAAGCGCATCAATGACACGCATGGGCATGAAGTCGGCGATATCGTATTGACCACGATTGCCGGGCGGATCAAGCAGGCGTCTCGAGATGAGGACACCGTCTGCCGTCATGGCGGAGATGAGTTTCTGTGCCTGTTGGCGGAGATCAGAAACGAACGGGATATCACCGCCATCGCGGACAAGATCATCGCAATGGTCAATGTGCCGTGTGACATTCAGGTCCGGGACATCACGCTCAGTCTGGTCATTCAGCCCAGTATCGGCATCGCGATTTTTCCGGCTGATGGCACGACAGCGGATGCGTTGATCGCCAATGCCGACAAGGCCATGTATCAGGCTAAAAGGAATAAATCCGGGTATGCGCTTTTCGGTAACCTGGCCGTATCACCAGACTGAAAGCTGATTGTCTGGGGCCGTCCGGCAAAGCTCTGCGACTCTCGTTTCCTGCACGGAAGCTGCGTGTCGCAAAAAGATTACGATTTTTTTGAACCTCGCTTGCCCGGAAGCAAGCGCTCGTATTCCTCCCGAACCACCGAATAGCATTCGCATACGCGCTTTTCGATTTTTTCGCGATTGATCACCGTGATCCGGCCACGAGCACGCTCTATCAATTGATCCTTCTGGAACTGACCTAAAACCTGGGTCACGCTCTCGCGACGAACACCCAGCAAGTTTCCGATCATCTCTTGCGTCACCATCAATTCATTGTCTTCAGAACGATCCAGCGTCATCAGCAGCCACCGGCACATCTTCTGATCCAGTGAATGGTGCTGGTTGCATACGGCGGTTTGCGAGGTCTGGGCAATCAGCGCCTGGGTGAATAGCAGCGCTACGTGTTGCAGTTGGCCGCCGAGTGCAAACTCGCTCTTCATGACTTTGCGACTGAGTCGATAGGCGTAACCTGCGCTTTGCACTTCCGTGCTGCTCGGCATGCTCTCACCACCCATGAAAATGGAGATGCCAACCAGGCCTTCGTTGCCAACCAGAGCCGTTTCGCTCGAAGACCCATCCTCCAGCGAATAGATCAGCGAGACGATCCCCGAGGTCGGAAAATGCAGGTAGTTCACATGATCGCCAGACTCGGACATCGTCCAGCCCAAAGGCATTTCGACCAGTTCGAGTTCGGGCAGCAGGCGTTCAAAATCCTTGGCGGGAAGTGAAGCCAGCATGAGATTCAGTTTTGGATCCGGAGGCTGGACGCTCGACGTTTTATTCTTCGACATAAGTTCTACAGTGCCCCGGTTTTGAAAAAACGTGTTCATCAGGCGACAGCGAATCGAGTTGCTTCACTATCCTCGCGCCCCCGGTTTTTAAACCAGGGACTGATGGTTGTCACCGCGGGACGATCTTACCTTATAAGCGCCTCCACTCCTGCCCGCTGCTGACTGGATGCCGATTTGAGGGCCGGAGCGATACGCTTCACAGAAAGACACAAACTGTGCCCATGAGCCGGTGCTTTCGACCCGGGGCGGTCGATCGGGGAAAAGAAACGCAGACCTTCGAAACTTAGCCCGGATGCAGCGTAGCGGAATCCGGGGGGCGACCGCGGCGACAAGGAAAAGGCCCGGATTCCGGCTTCGCCTTCATCCGGGCTACTTACTTACCGGCCACAAGGTGACGGCCCTTTTCCTGGTTGTGATCAGCCATGGACGAGACAGCAAACAGCGGGCACCGTAGCCTCATCTGTTCCTTGATTTTCATTCTCTGTTTGATTAGGCTCGTACAACGTAGCTAACTTTGGCTCGTTTTATCTCTTCGAGGTTTGGATGTTGGACATTGCAGTAATCCGGTAACTCAATCCCTGCACCTGAGGGGGATTACGGTTATCGGTGGACTCAAAACTGGGCAAGCACCCATTGGGGCTTGCTGTTTTTGCTTGTTCTTAAATTACTGCATACGGAATTTCAACATGAACACTTCCAAACCGGAACAACGGTCTTTTCTCGCGCTTACGTCAACTGACCGCCTTGTCGCACCCCCCGAAAATTCTGCATCTGTTGCCTCTATGCCTGGCGATTGTCGTGGAGGTGTTGGCTTAGTCAATGATTCTGCGTATCTCGACGAGGGGATCGCCAGAGTCAGCGCGGTGGATCGCGACCAATATCTGATCAGAAATACAGCAGGAGAGCTGCCCGCTGAACTGACGGGGAGGTTTTTCTACACCCACGATTCCCCAGCCGATTTACCTTGTGTTGGAGATTGGGTTCGTGTGCGATATCACGATGGCGCAACCCGGGCGAGCATCCATGACCTCCTGCCAAGAACATCATTTTTGCGACGCAAAAGCCCTGGGAAGAATATTGAATTCCAGATGATTGCTGCGAATATCGATACCGCATTCATTGTTCAGTCCTGCCACTATGATTTCAATGTGCAAAGGCTGGAGCGCTATCTGGTCATGGTGAGTGAGGGGAATATTGAGCCGATCATCTTGCTCACCAAGACCGATCTGATCAGCCCGGATGAACTAGAGCACCGAATTGAGCAGATTCACCGCGCAGGCATCAGCGCCCGAATCATTGCGCTCAGCAATGTGAGTGGAATGGGCGTTGATCAAATTCGGGAGTGCATTCTGCCGGGAAAAACCTGCTGCTTGCTCGGTTCATCCGGGGTAGGCAAAACCACGCTAATCAATAGTCTGCTGGGTGATGCTTGCCTTGAAACCGGCGCAGTGAGCCACACGGGGGAAGGCCGGCACACGACCACCCGGCGGCAGCTGATTGTGCTTGAGCATGGCGGGCTATTGATTGACATGCCGGGAATGCGCGAACTGGGCATGCTCGGTGTCAGCGAAGGCATCGACGAAAGCTTTGCCGATATCCAGGAATATGCCCAGCGTTGCCGCTTTACCAATTGCACCCATGTCACCGAGCCGGGCTGTGCTGTTCAGCGCGCCTTAGCGCAAGCTGAACTGGATGCTGGGCATTTTCAAAACTATGTGAAACTCAAAAAGGAATCCGAGTTTCACGACATGTCTTATCTTGAAAAACGCCAAAAGGATCGGGCATTTGGAAAGTTTGTTCATTCCATCATAAAAACCAAGAGAGGACGAAAATAATTATTCGCAAAGAAAATAAGGAATAAATCGAGGTGGCGCTCCCTGAGTGGGGCGCTTCTCATTTTGTTTCCCGATATCTGTCAATTATCCAGAGTGTCCGCTTGGGAGTGCAAACCTGTCTTTCAAATCATGGTTGCTGACTGGCCGTTTTGGCCGAGTTGTACTCATAAGCCATCTGGCTGGTTTAAAAGTGGAGTCGCTATTCAGATTGCCGATTCGTGAATACGACGACAGACCGCTTCTGGCCGACACTCGCCAACCGCACCCCATCATATCAAGTGACTGACGATCATGCCCCACCTGTAGCCGTTCAGTGACTCGTGCGTACGACAACGCACAGACCCACCCTACTGATCCGCGCAGACTCCAGGGACACATTCCTGAAGCCCCGCGTCGATGACCTCCCTGCCCTGCTCTACTCATTTTCGCTGTCATGCGTTCAGAATGGCGATGACGGGTGCGGCATTCATGCTGGCCGCTTGCGTCTCGATGGCGCCGTCTTATGAAGTACCGGTACTGCCGGTGGCTTCAAGCTATGCAGAGTCTGCAGCTCAGGCGCTGAGCCAGACGGCCTCCATTGGCTGGCGCGAATACTTTACCGACCCTGATCTGCAAGCCCTGATTGCCGCGGCACTGGATAATAACCGTGACCTGCGTATCGCTGTTTTGCGCGTCGAGGAAGCCCGCGCTACGTATGGCATTCAGCGCTCTGCGCAGTTCCCCAATATCAATGCACAGGCCGGCATGGATCGCTCACGCACGCCAGCCGATCTGAACATCACCCGCAAGCCATTGCTGGTCAGCCAGTATCAGGTGGCGCTGGGACTGGCGAGCTGGGAGATCGACTTCTGGGGGCGCATCAGCAGCCTCAAGGAAGCGGCACTGGAGAACTATCTGGCCAGCGACGAAGCGCGCCGTGCCGTGAGCATCGCGCTGATTGCGCAGGTCGCTAACGGCTATCTGGGCCTGCGCGAGATGGATGAGCGCATTGCGCTGGCGAATCAGACCACCGTCAGCCGCGAAGACTCCCTGCGCATCTTCACGCGCCGGGTGGAAGTTGGTTCCAGCTCCAGACTTGAGCTGACCCAGGTTCAGACCCTGCTGACCCAGGCGCAGGGATTGCGTGCGCAGCTTCAGATGACGCGGGCAACACAAGTCAACGCATTGACCCTGCTGGTGGGCACGCCCATCGACATGCCTGCTATGCAAAACCAGTCAAACTCCCCGGAGATCCTGATCGAGTTGACTCCAGGCCTGCCTTCCGAACTGCTGATCAACCGGCCCGACATTGTCGCGGCCGAACATCAACTTAAAGCCAGCCACGCCAACATCGGCGCCGCGCGTGCGGCCTTCTTTCCACGCATCGCGCTGACGGGCTCGCTTGGCACGGCCAGCGCCGAACTCAGCGGCCTGTTCGCCTCAGGCAGCCTGGCCTGGAGCTTCTCGCCGAGTATCTCGCTGCCCATCTTCGATGGTGGACGCAATCGCAACAATCTGGATCTGGCCGAAGTGCGCCGCGATCTGGCTGTAGCCAACTACGAGAAGACCGTGCAGAGCGCCTTCCGCGATGTGTCCGATGCCCTGGCGGCGCGACATTGGTTGAGCGAACAAGTCGGCATCGCGCAAGCTGCATTGAGGGCGCAGACCGAGCGGGCGCGCCTGTCGCAATTGCGCTATGACAATGGCGCATCAACCTTCCTGGAAATTCTGGACGCCCAGCGCGAACTGCTGGTGGCGGAACAGCAACTCGTGCAGACCCGCCGGACTTTGCTCTCCAGCCGCGTCAGTCTGTATGCGGCGCTTGGCGGTGGCTTGAATGCAGCCTCATCGCACTCCGCAAGCGATACTCCGAAATCCCTTGAACCCGCGCGAGCCAAGAACACACCATGAACCCGAGCACTCCTCCGCCAGAAGTCCCGCTGCTTCCAGCAGCTGCACCTTCACCTGCGCCCGCGCCGCCGCCAGCAGTCAAGCCCGCAGCACCTGCTGTGGCGCCTCCCGCACCCACATTTTTCCAGAAATGGAAGAAGTGGCTGATCGGCGGGGCAATCGTCGTCATCCTCGTCATGGCCGCGCTGGTGATCTGGAAAGTGCTTCAGCCCAAAGGGCCGGGTGAAGGCTTCGTCAGCGGCAATGGCCGCCTGGAAGCCACCGAAATCGATGTATCGGCCAAGCTCGGCGGGCGCGTACAGGACATCCTGGTGAGTGAAGGGGATGTCGTGACGTCCGGGCAAGTTCTCGCCCACATGCAGGTGCAAACACTCGAAGCCCAGCGCGATGAAGCCCGTGCTCGGCAGCAGCAATCCATTACCGCGATTTCCAGCGCCGAAGCCCAGGTGGCGGTGCGTGAAAGCGACAAGCAGGCCGCACTCGCTTTGGTGGCGCAGCGCGAGAGCGAACTCGATGCAGCCCAGCGCCGTCTGGCCCGCTCTGAAACGCTGTCGCGTGAAGGCGCTTCGTCGGCGCAGGAGCTTGATGACGACCGTGCTCGCACCCGCAGCGTGCAGGCAGCAGTCGTCGCGGCCAAGGCGCAGGTTGACGCCGCGCAGGCTGCGATTGTTGCTGCCCGCACCCAGGTTGTCGGTGCTCGCTCGGCGGCCAAGGCTGTGGAGGCTACCGTCACCCGCGTGAATGCCGATATTGATGACAGCGCGCTGACGGCACCCCGCGCTGGCCGCGTGCAATACCGCATCGTGCAGCCCGGTGAAGTGCTCGGTGCGGGCGGCAAGGTGCTGAATCTGGTCGATCTGTCGGACGTGTACATGAGCTTCTTCGTGCCGGAAGCCGTCGCCGGCAAACTGGCGCTGGGCGCGGATGTACATCTGATTCTAGACGCCGCGCCGCAGTATGTGATCCCGGCCAAGGTGTCATTCGTGGCGAGCGCCGCGCAGTTCACACCCAAGACGGTGGAGACGGCCAGCGAGCGGCAGAAGCTGATGTTCCGCGTCAAGGCGCAGATTGATCCGGCGCTGCTGCAAAAGCATCTGCAGCTCGTCAAGAGCGGATTGCCGGGCGTGGCCTGGCTCAAGCTTGATGCGCAAGCGCCCTGGCCGGCCGATCTGGTCGTCAAGGTGCCCTGGTGAACGCGGACAAACCCTCTATCGCCAGCCTGAACGGGATCAGCCTGCGCTACGGCAAGACGTTGGCGCTGGATGACATCAGTCTGGAGATTCCCGCTGGCTGCATGGTCGGCCTGATCGGCCCGGATGGCGTCGGCAAGTCCAGCCTGCTATCGCTACTGGCCGGGGCACGTGCCGTGCAGCAAGGCACGCTTGAAGTGTTGGGCGGCGATATGGCCAGCACGCCTCATCGCGATGCCATCTGCCCGCGCATCGCCTACATGCCGCAGGGCCTGGGCAAGAATCTTTACCCCACCTTGTCGGTGGAAGAAAATCTGCAGTTCTTCGGCCGCCTGTTCGGCCATGACAAAGCCGAGCGGCGCCGGCGCATCGACGAGCTGACTGCCAGCACCCACCTGCAAGCCTTCCTGTCGCGCCCGGCCGGCAAGCTCTCGGGTGGCATGAAACAGAAACTGGGCCTGTGCTGCGCCCTGATTCACGACCCTGATCTGTTGATCCTGGACGAACCGACCACCGGCGTCGATCCGCTATCGCGCAAGCAGTTCTGGGATCTCGTCGCGCATATCCGCGCCGCACGCCAGAACATGAGCGTCGTGGTCGCCACGGCCTACATGGAAGAAGCCGACGGCTTCGATTGGCTGCTGGCCATGGACGCCGGCAAGGTGCTGGCCAGCGGGACACCGGCCGAGCTGCGCGAGCGCACCCATACAGCATCACTGGAAGAAGCCTTCATCGCGCTCTTGCCCGAAGCCCGTCGCAGCGGTCACGTCGCAGTGGTGGTTCCGCCACTGGCGGTCTCGGCAAAAACAGACATCGCCATCGAAGCGCGCGGGCTAACGATGCGCTTTGATGATTTCGTGGCGGTGGATCATGTGGATTTCCGCATCCAGCGTGGCGAGATTTTCGGCTTTCTCGGGTCCAACGGTTGCGGCAAATCGACCACCATGAAGATGCTCACCGGCCTGCTGCCCGCCAGTGAGGGGCAGGCCTGGCTGTTCGGCAAGCATGTCGACTCCAGGGACATCGAAATCCGCCGGCGCGTTGGCTATATGTCACAGGGCTTCTCGTTGTATGGCGAACTTTCGGTGCGCCAGAATCTGGTGCTGCATGCGCGCTTGTTTCAGGTGGCTGAAGACGCAATCCCCGCGCGGGTCGACGAGATGCTGGTGCGCTTCGGTCTGGGCGATGTGGTGGACGCCATGCCCGAGAAGCTGCCGCTGGGCATCCGCCAGCGTCTGTCGCTGGCCGTGGCGATGGTGCACAAGCCCGAGATGCTGATCCTCGACGAGCCGACATCGGGCGTCGACCCGATTGCGCGCGACCTGTTCTGGCAGCTGATGATCGACCTCTCGCGCAAGGATCACGTGACGATTTTCATCTCCACTCACTTCATGAACGAGGCTGAGCGCTGCGACCGCATTTCGCTGATGAATGCCGGCAAGGTTCTTGTTACCGACACGCCTGCCGCGTTGGTGAGCCAGCGTGGCACCGAAACTCTGGAGCAGGCTTTCATTGCATATCTGGAGGAAGCTTCAAGCGAGAGTAACGAAGACAATCCGCCGCCCGCCGCCAAGACGCCAAGCCCCACGTCAAGCAACACGCCCGCCCTGCCGCCGCGCCGTCTGCGCTTCAGCCTGGCCCGTGCCTTCAGCTACACCCTGCGCGAGACCCTGGAACTGCAGCGCGATCCGGTGCGTGCCACGTTGGCACTGTTGGGCACCGCGATCCTGATGTTCATCATCGGTTACGGCATCAGTCTGGATGTCGAGAACCTCAGCTACGCCATACTCGACCGCGACCAGACCGTGCTCAGCGAAAACTACGCGCTGAATCTGGCCGGCTCGCGTTATTTCATCGAGAAAGCGCCGATCACCGATTACGCCAATCTGGATCAGCGCATGCGCAGCGGCGAACTTTCGCTGGCTATCGAGATTCCCGCCGGCTTTGGCCGTGACATCCAGCGCGGCACCGCGGTGCAGATCGGTGCCTGGATCGATGGCGCCATGCCGACGCGCGCCGAAACGGTGAATGGTTACGTGCAGGCCATGCACCAGATGTGGCTCGCCGATATGGCCAGCCACCGGCTTGGCATGCAGCTGAGCACCCCCAGCACGCTGGAAACCCGCTACCGCTACAACCCCGATGTACGCAGCCTGCCTGCCATGGTGCCGGCGGTGATTCCGCTGCTGTTGATGATGATCCCGGCCATGCTCACCGCATTGTCGGTTGTGCGCGAGAAGGAGCTCGGCTCGATCATCAATCTGTATGTCACGCCAGTGACGCGCAGCGAGTTCCTGCTCGGCAAGCAGTTACCCTACATCGTGCTGGGCATGGTCAATTTCCTGCTGCTCAGCGCGCTGGCCGTCACGGTTTTTGGCGTGCCGATCAAGGGTGGCTTTTTCACCCTGGCGCTGGCCACCCTGATCTTTGTCATCAGCGCCACCGGTTTCGGCCTGCTCGCCTCCACCTTCACCAAAAGCCAGATTGCCGCACTGTTCGTCACCATGATCGGCACCATCATTCCCTGCGTGCAGTTCGCCGGCTTGCTCAATCCCGTGTCTTCGCTTGAAGGTATCGGCGCCTTCATCGGCCGCATCTACCCGGCCACCCACATGCTGACCATCAGTCGGGGCGTGTTCAGCAAGGCGCTGGACTTCAGCACCCTCGCGCCCTCGTTCTGGCCCTTGCTGGCCGCCGTGCCCGTCATCCTTGGCTTGTCCATCATGCTGTTGAAGAAGCAGGAAAGCTGAGACTGCCCAATGAGTCACGCCGCCAACATCTACCGTCTGGGCGTCAAGGAGCTGTGGAGCCTGCTCCGCGATCCGATGATGCTGCTGCTGATCGTGTGGACGTTTTCGGCCGGTATCTACGTCGCCGCCACAGCCATGCCGGAGAGCTTTCACAAAGCCTCCATCGCGATTGTCGACGAAGACGGCTCGCCGCTTTCGGCACGTCTGGTGGCCAGCTTTTACCCGCCGCATTTCAACACGCCAAAGATGATTTCACTCGCCGAAGTCGATGCCGGCATGGATCGCGGCGATTACACCTTCGTGCTCGATATTCCGCCGAATTTCCAGCGCGATGTACTGGCGGGCCGTACACCTGCCATGCAACTCAATATCGACGCAACGCGCATGAGCCAGGCCTTCACCGGCAACGTTTACATCCAGCAGATCGTGGCTGGTGAAGTGAATGAATTCGTGCAGCGCTACCGCAGCAACGTGACTCCGCCGGTCGATCTGGTGACCCGCATGCGCTTCAATCCCAACCTGGAAAACAGCTGGTTCGGCTCGGTGATGGAACTGATCAATAACGTGACCATGCTCTCCATCATCCTGACCGGCGCGGCGCTGATCCGCGAACGCGAACACGGCACCATCGAACACCTGCTGGTGATGCCCGTCACGCCCACCGAGATCATGCTCGCCAAGGTCTGGTCGATGGGATTCGTGGTACTGCTGGCGGCACTGGTGGCTCTGGTATTCATCGTGCAAGGCGCGCTGCGTGTACCCATCAATGGTTCGATCACGTTGTTCATGTTTGCCGCCGCGCTGCACCTGTTCGCCACTACCTCGATGGGCATCTTCCTCGCTACTCTGGCGCGCTCCATGCCGCAATTCGGCATGTTGCTGGTGCTCGTGTTGCTGCCGCTGCAAATGCTCTCGGGCGGCATGAGTCCCCGCGAAAGCATGCCCGCGCTGATCCAGAACGTGATGCTCGCCGCGCCGACGACGCACTTCGTCTCCGCCGCCCAGGCCATCCTCTATCGTGGTGCCGGGCTCGATGTGGTGTGGCCGCAACTGCTCGCCATCATCCTCATCGGCAGCCTGCTGTTCGTCGCCGCGCTCGCACGCTTTCGCAAGACCATCAGTCAGACGACCTGAAGAGCCGCACTGCGCTTGGCTCCCAGGCCGGCCTGCTCGTAGAGGCAGAGTTCTATCCGGCGGCTATTTGCGCTTCGGGTGCACAAGCTGTGACACAAGGAATGCTACTAATGGCGTTTGTCCGGAAGCAAGCGCTCATACTCTTCCCGAACCACCGAATAGCATTCGCATACACGATCCTCGATTTTCCTGCGGTTGATCACGGTTATGCGACCACGACCTCGTTCTATCAATTGATCCTTCTGGAGCTGGCCCAAAACCTGGGTCACGCTCTCGCGGCGAACGCCCAGCAAGTTTCCGATCATCTCCTGCGTCACCATCAATTCATCGCCGTGGGAGCGGTCCAGCATCATCAGCATCCACCGGCACATCTTCTGGTCCAAAGAATGGTGCTGATTGCATACGGCAATTTGCGAAGTCTGGGCAAACAGCGCCTGGGTGAAGAGCAGCACCACATGTTGCAGCTGGCCTCCGAGCCGAAACTCGTTTTTCATGACTTTGCGACTGATTCGATAGGCGTAACCCGCGCTCTGCACTTCCGTGCTGTTCGGCATGCTCTCGCCACCCATGAAAATGGAGATGCCAATCAAACCTTCATTGCCGACAAGTGCCGTTTCGCTCGTGGAGCCATCTTCCAGCGAATAGATGAGCGAGACGATTCCGGAGGTCGGAAAATGCAGGTAGTTCACATGATCACCAGACTCGCACATCGTCCAGCTCAAAGGCAATTGGACAAGTTCAAGTTCGGGTTGGAGACGTTCAAAATCCTTGGCGGGGAGCGAGGCCAGTATGCGATTCAGCTTTGGATCCGGGGGCTGGACGCTCGGCGTTCTTTTCTTCGACATAGATGATCTATCCGGCTCTATTTTGGGTAAAAGTAGACAATGTGCAAGCTGAAGAGCCGCACCGCGCTTGGCTCTCTGGCATGCCTGCTTGTATATCCGCGTCAGCTGTGCCTGTGCCGGCATGGCATTCCAGGACTCAGTTCATGCGCGGCTCTTCAGGCACAGAAAAGCCCAAGGCTCACGTGCAGACCTTGGGCTTGGGACTCAAACCGGATGAGCCAAATCAGTTGCCGCGTTCGCCCACGAAGATCTCAACACGACGATTCCTGGCGCGGCCGAACTCGCTGCTGTTATCCGCAATCGGGCTATGGGAGCCGCGACCGTCGATGCCGATGCGCGAAGAGGAGATGCCGCGGTCCGCAAGGTATTCACGCACGCTGGCGGCGCGATTGACGGACAGCGGATTGTTGATCGCGTCCGAGCCGGAACTGTCGGTATGGCCGATGACCTGGATGTTGGTGGCCGGGTTGCTCCTCAGCGTCTCAGCGAAGCGGTCGAGCACCGGACGGAAGTTGCCTTTGATGTCGTCGCGACCCACATCGAAGGACACATCGCTGGGCACATCCAGCTTGAGCTGATTGTCGGCCGTCTGGCTGACGCTGACGCCCGTACCAGCCGTGGCCTGCTCCATTGTGGCCTTCTGTTTTTCCATGCGCGAGGACCAGATGTAGCCGCCCAGCGCGCCGACCGCAGCGCCAATCGCAGCATCGCGGCCAACCTTGTTGCTGCCGGTGGCTGAGCCGATTACGGCACCGGAGGCGGCGCCCACACCAGCACCGATGCCCGTGCCGCGTTGAATCGGGGTGAGTTCTGCGCATCCGGCCAAAACCAGCAGCCCTGACATGCCTACACTGATTGCTTTCTTGATCATGTTTTTCTCGATTTCTGATTGATGAAAATGGAGTGTGCTGCACGGCAGCGCGTGAGCACAGGGTGACAGACAAGCCCGGCGCCTGAATGTTCGCTGGCGAACGCTGAAGGGACTTTTTTTCGCGCTTGCTACTCCCCTCGGCTTATTTCAGAGACGCCCTCGATAGACATCCGGACCTATGTTCGGCGCCGAACAGACCGGCGTGCCTGCAGCGCCCACAGTCTGAAGACCCAAGCACCAACCCCGACTGTCGTCATCGCGCGGTCTGCATAGACAGGCCGGCGATGACTCTTTTTCTAATTCGTCGAGACATCTCGGCGCACCTGAGGACATACAAATGCTGCATAGCCTGAAAGATCTGGATCACTACACGATCGAAGCCAGCGATGGAGACATCGGCCATGTGGAAGATTTCTACTTTGACGACCTTGTCTGGGTCATCCGCTATCTGGTGGTCGAGACTGGGCCATGGCTGGCCAGCCGCAAGGTACTGATCTCGCCACAAGCGATCCGCCACCCCAACTGGAGCGAACAAACCCTGCCGGCCGTGCTCACCCGGGAACAGGTCAGGAACAGCCCCGACATCGACACCGACAAGCCCATTTCACGCCAGCACGAGATCCAGTATCTCGGTTACTACGGCTATCCGTACTACTGGGATGGTGTCGGCATTTTTGGTGGTGTCATGGCGCCAGACATGTTTCCAATAGGTGGGCCGGACAATTCATCAGAACGCGAAGTGTACGAAAAAACGAATCTCGCTACGGAAAAGGCGGAACAGAGTCGTCAGCGCGACGACGATCCCCACCTGCGCAGTTGCGAAGCCGTCATCGGTTATCACGTCCACGCCACCGACGGCGAGATCGGCCACATTCAAGGCTTTCTGGTCGATGAAGCAAGCTGGGCCATTCGCTACCTCATCGTGAACACCAGCAACTGGTGGCTGGGGCATCAAGTGATCATCGCCCCGCAATGGTTCAAGGATGTGAATTGGGCCGAGCAGAAGATATCGGTCGGCCTGAACCGGCAATCCGTGATGGATTCGCCCATCTACGATTCGGCGTTGGCCTTGAACCGCAAGATCGAGAAGGACCTCTACGCGCACTATCAACGCGTGGGCTACTGGCCGGAGGAACTGGCCCAGGAGCCGGAGCATTCACGTACCGAGGGTTAAATCAGGCCAGAACGGCGTCTTTGGCATTATCGTTCCCACGCTCCGCGTGGGAACGTCCTGCTGGACGCTCCCGCGTCCGGTTTGGAGGGCGCAGCGAGCCCTGAAAACCTGGCACAGAGCGCCAATAGAAGCATTCCCACGCAGAACGTGGGAACGAGCTGAACCTTCAGTTGTTCACAAGAATGCATTCACCCATCTTGCCGACGGGTCGCGCCAGATCTGCAAATCATGCCGAGCCTGGCAGTCCTGACAGCGCAAAGTCTGGGGTTCCATCTTCAGGCGGGCAAACGCAATGCTCTCGTTGCAATCAATACACAGACCGTAAGTTTTGCCGTGCACGCGCACCAGCGCTCGACTCACCGCATCGCAGTGCAGCTGATCGCTGGCGGACAGAGTCGCTGCAGCATCATTGTTCGGGTCGCCCTGCTGGCGCTCGGTCTGCAACTGTTCAAGCATGAGCAGCCGCGCCCGCAAGGCAGCGCGCTGCTGCGGAGTCAGATGCATGGAGATGTCTATTTCCTTGGTTGTTTTGATCGCCGCACGCTCAGCGTGGCAAGGATCGGATTCGCCGAAGCATGGCTGTAGAGCCGCACCCGGATTCGATCTTCAGGGGTAGTGCCTGAAGAGGTCCGCCCAGCAAGCCTTCCCGGAACGACTACGTCGAAACACGTCTTTCGTGCCGACCTCAGCCCGGTCGCCCCTGACTCTCCATTGAAAGCCATTGCCTGCCAGCTTGCGATTCAGATAGCGGACGAGCCGTCTCACGAGGTTTGCAATGCGGGCAGCGCACCGACATCCATGCGCTCATCGCTGGCGCCCTGAGCGATGACGAGACGGTCGATATAACGCACCACATCCCCCACCGTCGGCAGCTGTTCAGGCTCGGCGGGAAAGGTGACTTTGAATTCGTCTTCGATGTCGAAAAGCAACTCTGCTACATCAAGCGAATCCATGTTCAGGCTCGCGAAGCCGGTGTTGATGCTGACGGCTTCCGGGGCGATCTGGTAGTTTTTAACCAGCGTGGCACTGAGTCGATCAAATGTTGATTTCATGGCGTTTCCTATGGATGGATTCTGAATGTTCAGGTCAGACTGGTATCTTCGTAGTCACCCACAGCAGCCAGGATGACTTCTCCGGCAACCGTGGTTTCCAGTTCAGTCCGCGTATCGGCCAGCAGCACGATCTGACCGTTGGCAATGGCATCTCTTACCAGATCCGAGAAAGGCCGCTTCTCGTTGCCGGCTCCGGTTGCGGCCCCCAGAAAGCCGCCAAGGCTGGCGCCCCAACCCAGCATTGCCAAAGGGGCGATCAAGGGGCTGGCGATGAACAGGCTGACATTGGCCGCCACCAGTGCGACGCTGGCCAAAGCGCCAAGGCCGCTGCCCACGGTGGCGCCAATCGCGCCATCGACCAGCACATCCTTCAGAACTTCGTCACTGCTGGCTTGGGGCACGTCTGCCGGCATCTCGGATTGATTGTCGAAAATGCGCAAGCGTGCGCGCGGCAGTCCTCGTTCGATGAGTGAGGAAAGTGCGTGATGGGCCTCTGCGCGAGTGGCGAAGAATCCTGATACGTGATGGTGGTATGCCTGCATGTGTGGTCTCCCGGATATCGTGCGAAGAGGCGAGTTGATCACTAGCCTACCCGGCACAAAGTCCGCTGTCGGTGGGGTGGCGCACACACCATTTTTTGGCTTTTGAATCCAAGGCAGCGGGTGCTTTGCGCCCTAACCCGCAAGCGAAGGCGATTGCCGGTCTGCGCCGTGCGCGTGGAGTCAGGTCTGCGTCGGTGCGCCATCGCACTCAGACTGGAAAGGGTTTGCGTGTGCGGCCTGACGCACAGAGTAGCCCCGCAGCGCTGTGTAAGGTGGCGTCACCAGCCCGTCTGACACCCTTCAAGGCATTCACACTCTCAGGAGCTCATCATGACCACGTACCAGATCGCAATCATCGTCGGCAGCCTTCGTCACGATTCATTCAACTACAAACTGGCGGGTGCGCTGGCCAAGCTGGCGCCATCTGGCTTCTCGTTCCAGCAGTTGCAGATTGGCGATTTGCCGCTCTACAACCAGGATGACGACGAGAATCAGGATGCTTCCGTCAAGCAAATCAAGGCCGATATTGACGCTGCGCATGGCTTGCTGTTTGTGACGCCTGAGTACAACCGCTCCATTCCCGGCGTTCTCAAGAATGCGATTGACCACGCCTCCCGCCCCTATGGTCAGAGCGCTTGGGCGGGCAAGCCCGCAGGCATTCTGGGGGTCTCCGTCGGGGCGATCGGCACGGCCATGGCGCAACAGCATCTGCGCAATATCCTGGCCTACCTCGACGTGCCGACAATGGGTCAGCCTGAGGCATTCATTCAGGCCAAGGACGGGCTGTTTGATGACGCTGGCGATATTGGCCCGGACAGCAAGGTCTTCCTGCAGACATGGATGGATCACTACACAGCCTGGGTGATGAAACACGCCAGCTGATCTACCTGCGAACTCCCTTCAACCTGATTCGCGGAACGCAGCTTCCGCCACGAAAGACGCATCATGAATTACTCAAGCCTGATGGTTAATCTGGAACTCGGCCACCTGAATACTGATTTGCTCAAAATTACCGGCGATCTGGCGGAAAGCATGCATGCCAGCGTGATCGGTATCGCGGCCTGCAACCCCAAACAACTCCCCTTTGATGGTGGATACATTGCCGCAGAGTATTTCGAGCAGGATCGCCAGCAAATCGAAATGGATCGCAAGGAGACGGAAACCGAGTTCCGCAACGCGCTTCAGTCGCGCATCGGCGCGCTCGAATGGCGTTCCAGCGTGCTGCCCGGCTCAATCGCTGATTACCTGGCAAACGAGGCTCGCAGCGCCGACCTGCTCATTAGCGCCCTGCCCTCCGGCACTTTGTTCGACACCTCAAGACGCGTCGATATCAGCGATCTCATCATGCAAACCGGCCGTCCTGTCCTGTTGGTGCCAAGCGCCATCACTGCATTCACGCCGAACCGGGTTCTCATCGCCTGGAAAGACACGCGTGAATCACGCCACGCCATTTCTGTTGCGCTGTCGCTGCTGAAACAGGCTACGCAGATCAGCATCGTGGAAATTGCCACACAGGAAGAAGAAGCGAACGCCCACAAACGTCTGGCCGATGTCGTCAGCTGGCTCAAACGTCATGGCGTTATCGCAGAACCCATCGTATCCCCCTCAAGCAATGAAGACGCCAGCCGGCTGACCAGCCTGGCGCAGGAACAAGACATCGATCTCATCGTTGCTGGCGCCTATGGGCACAGCCGCTTGCGTGAATGGGCGCTGGGCGGAATGACCCGCGACATTCTGTTGCGTGCGCAGTGCTGCACCCTGGTAGCACACTGAACGGACGTAAATTCAGCTGCGCGAAGACGTGCTCGAAGACCCGCATCCAGCGCGCTTCTTCGGCATGCCATCGCGAAGAAGTCCGCCCTGCCCGGCTCTACAGGCAACAGTTCCTCGCTCCCACGCTCTGCGTGACACCCCTCTAAACAACCTCTTCCCCGTCGTTCCCGCGAAGGCGGGAACCCAGCGGCTTTCCCGGCGTTCGCAAAGTCACTGGCTTCCCGCCTTCGCGGGAACGACGGGCTTATATCCTCGCGTAGAGCGCTAGCAAAGCCCCTCCTTTGCAGCGCGTGAGAACGCTCCAGATCAGCTCCCGCTACGAAATTGGCCTCATCAAAACAGGTTTTGATGAGGCCAATTTCATACGCATCTTGTTCGGAGCAACTGCGTTCCTGCCTACGTCGCAAGCAAACAGGAGGCGTCTCCGGGTAATCAGTTCGCCGGGGCAGAAGCCTCTGACGGCACCACGATTACGGTCGTACTGCCGCCGCCCGTCTTGCCCTGCAGGCCTGTTGCGCCTTGGTTGCCGTCATTGCCCTGAACGCCGGAGGCGCCCACGTTGCCATCATTGCCCTGATAGCCCTGGCTGCCCGTTGCCCCTTGTGGGCCAGCCGGACCTGCCGGGCCAGGCACGGCAACAGGGGTGGCGGGGACATTCACGACGGTGGGTTTATCACAGGCAGTCAAGCCAAGCGTCGCAAGCATTGCTGAAATCAGGATCAGATTTTTCATGGGAAGTCCTTTTGAATTGGAAAAGCGTGGCCAGGATGGCCTTGATTCCTCCGTGGACAATCATCACAAATGACGAATTGAACCAGCGTTTCAGCAGGATAGACATCGCCGGTGTGGCTTTCAGTGCGTTGACGAACACAAAGGCCGACTACCGCTCACGGTGATTTCGTCTCAGCCAAATCTCTGATCCATGTGTTGCCTGCCGTACCGACTGCGTAACCAGGCTGGTCCACGATGCAGCCTTGTCTGGACAGAGCGCAGGTGGGAAAAATGAACAGCCGGAATAACGCAATGCCACACACAAAGCATCAGACCACCCCGTCCTTGATTTTCAGGATGGAGACGGCCTGAGGTGAGCATGCTGGCAAGCAACTTTCCGATTGTCTGTGTGGGCGGCTCCGCCGGCGGCCTGGATGCCTATATCCGCTTATTGCGCAATCTGCCGACGGACATGGGCGTGGCGATCATCATCGTCAACCACATCCGCTCGATGCCGACCCAACTGCACAAGGTGCTGCCCTATTTCACTGGCATGCCCGTTGATTTGATCACGGAAGATTTATTGATCGAGCCGAATCACGTGTTCGTGATCCCGGAAAACCGCGACCTGCATGTCGACAAGGATGGTTTTCATCTGGCGCCAATCTCGAAACCACGGGGCTGGCCGGATGTGATCACGGTTTTTCTGCGCTCCCTGACCAACTGCTGGGACGGCAAGCTGATTGCCGTGATCGTGTCGGGCTACGACGGTGACGGCGCGGCCGCGCTGGGGGGCATCAAGCAAGTCGGTGGCATCACCATCGCGCAGAAGTTGAGTACGGCCAAACAGCCAGGCATGCCGGAGAGCGCGATTGCCAGTGGCTACGTCGATTTGGTTTTATCGCCTGAAGAGATTGCCACGGAAATCGTGCGGATTGCCCAGGCCGAGGCCTGACAAAAGCACAAGTTGACATCAAAAGTCCGTCATTCCCGCGAAGGCGGGAATCCAGCGGCGTTCGCAGAGTCACTGGATTCCCGCCTTCGCGGGAATGACGGAAGGGGCGATGTTCCGGCTCAGGAAAAAATGACGTACAGTTTGTCTGTGCAGAAATTTGCGGAGCCCTGCACCAGCAGCTATTTCTCCGTGAACTTCAGTGCCAGATCCAGCGTATCCATGAACTCGGCGACCTTGATAGGCTTGGTCAGATAGCGGAAAAAGCCCGCTTTCAGGCCATTTTCGATGTCGCGCGGGATGGCATTGGCACTCAAGGCAATGATCGGAATATGTGCCGTATTCGGGTCGTCGCCCAGGACCTTGAGCGCCTTGATTCCGCTCACGCCGGGCAGATTGATGTCCATCAGGATCACATCCGGCAATACCTTGCGTGCCATCTCGATGCCTTGCTGACCATCCTGAGCACTCAACAATTCGAGATCAGGGCGCCGTGCAATCAAATCTTCGATCAGCATCAGGTTTGCCGGATTGTCCTCGACGTATAGCAGCGTACGCAAAGCGTCAGCGCTTTTGATCGGTGAGTACTCGCTTCTTGATTCGACAATGTTGGCAGCCGATTGCAGTGCCGTCATCGGCTTCAGTTCAATCCAGAATTCGCAGCCTTCGCCAACGACACTTTCCGCTCCGATGCGCCCCTCCATCAGCTCCACCAGACGTTTGCTGACGACCAGGCCGATACCCGTGCCTTCAACCACATTCGCCTCCTGCCCGAGGCGGTTGAAGGGCTGAAACAGCTGACCAAGCTGCTCCGGGCTCAAACCCGCGCCGGTATCGCGCACGCTGATGCGAATCAAGTCTTCCGCAGTACGGCTGCAGGTCACCGCTACGGCCCCACCCACCTTGTTGTACTTGATCGCGTTGGACAAGAAATTGACCAGCACCTGCTTGACCCGCATCCGGTCGCCCTGCACGCAATGCGGGCTCTCAAGCTCGGGAAAAACCACACTGACGCGATACTTTTGCGCTTGTGATTCGATCAGGGATTCGCATTCGAGCATGACATCGCCCAGCGACACCGGCTCTACCGACAGTGAAAGCTTGCCGGATTCGATCAATGCCAGATCCAGGATTTCGTTGATCAGATCCAGCAAATACCAGCCTGCCTTGAGGATCTGCTCAACGCTGCGTTTCTGCGTCGGCGTGGGCAGCGGCGTGCCGGATTCGATGAGTTGGGCAAAGCCCAGAATCGCGCCCAGCGGCGTGCGCAATTCGTGACTCATGCTGGAGAGAAAGTCGGACTTCGCGCGATTAGCCCGCTCCGCTGCGAAGCGGGCTGCCTCCAGCGCGAGATTCTTGTCCTGCAGTAGCTGATCGAACAGAGTGCGTTCTGCCTCAACCCGTTTGCGCGCCGTATTGTCGGTGCCGATCAGCAGGTAGCCGATCAGCTGCTCCTGCGCATCGCGCAAGGCCGTCACGGAAACGGCTGCCGGGATGCGGCTGCCGTCCTGACACAGGTAGGTCAGCTCGTACATATCCACGATGTTGTGCGCGGCCTTGAAGGTCAAGGCTTCGAAGCCGGGCGTGATCGGGTTGCCGAACTCGAAGCTCAAAGCCTCTGCACGTGCGATCAGTTCCTGCGGATCAGAGATATCCGCCGGCGTGATCTTGTTGAGCACATCGGCGGCGGCGTAGCCGAGCATGCGCTCGGCACCGATATTGAAGAGCTGGATGACACCTTGCGCATCGGTGGCAATCATCGAGAAATTGGCGCTATGAAAAATCGCGTTCTGCATCAGCTCCGCTCTGAACAGCGCCTCTTCGGCCAGTTTGCGCACCGAGACATCGCTGATGACCACGCGCAATTCGGGAGCGCCGTCTGCATCATGGGCTGCGCTGATCATCAGCTTCGCCCAGAACTGCGCACCATCGTTTTTCAGCATGCGCAATTCGCAGGATTGTGGCTCCGCACTTTCAAGTAACTGCTTGCGCTGCAGGTAATAGATGTCCTGATCTTCCTTGACGATGAGCCGGGACAAGGGCTGCTTGACCAAGGCGCTGCGCGGCACTCCCAGCAGGCTGGCGGCGGTCAGGTTGGCCTGCAGGATCAGGCCTTGTACGCTGACGGTGCAATAGCCCACCGGCGCCAGATCGTAGAGGTCGAAATAGCGCGCCCGGCTGGCATCCAGCGCCGCCTGCGATTCGCGCAACTCCTCGTTCTGCATCTCCAGCTCGATCTGATGCACGCGCAGATCGTGCAGCAATCGCTGCACGGCTTCGGGCGAATGGGTTTCAAAACTGTCAGGAAAGACCATCGCATGATCGGTCCAGCGTCTTTCGGCACGCAAGCGCAAGGTGTTCAAAGCACTTCCCGATGCCGCGTCAACTTCCGCTTGCTCGTCTTTGTCCATCATTCAAGTCCTCCGCCAATTACGCGTTCGGTGGTGGCGATGCCATAGACCTCCCCCGCTTCATTCTGCAAGGCGGTGGAGATGATGGAAACCGGCACGACCACACCTAGTTTGGTGAGCCGTTCGGTGCGATATGGCTCCAGAATTTCGGCCTGACTCAATTGCCGCAACCTGGCCAATGCGTCTTCGCGCAAGGCCTGCGGGATTCGCTCGCGCACGTTCATCTGCAGAGCCTCTGTTTCGCTCCAGCCGTACATCCGTTCTGCGCCGGGGTTCCAGGCCAGGGTCTGACCGGCCATATTCTGCATGGTGATGGCATCATGTGCATCGCGCACGACCACTGCCAGACGCAGCATGTCATTGGCTTTGAGCAAGGCCGAGCGGATTCGCATCGTCTCCGTGATGTCGGCGAAAGAGATCACCGCGCCTTCGATCACGTTATCCAGCGTGCGGTATGGCTGAATGCGCATCGCGTACCAGTTACCCTCAGCAGTCTGGACATCCACTTCCTTGTGCACCAGAGTATTCAGTACCGCTCTGGTATCAGCTACCAGTGTGTCGTAGCCAACCAGATTGGAAACGATGTGGGCCACGGGTCGGCCAACATCACTGAGGATCAGGTTGATGATGGAACTCGCCGCCGGGGTGAAACGCAGGATGCGCAGTTGATGGTCGACAAACACAGTGCCGATGCCTGTGCCAGCCAGCAGATTGTTCATGTCGTTATTCGCGCGCGACAGATCGGCCACTTTGGTTTGCAGTTCGGAATTAACGGTGGCCAGCTCCTCATTGACCGACTGCAGCTCTTCCTTGGAGGTCTCCAGCTCCTCGTTGGTCGATTGCAATTCCTCGTTCACCGACTGCATCTCTTCGTTCGAAGATTTCAGCTCTTCGTTCGAACTCTCCAGCTCCTCATGCGTGGTCTGCAGGTATTCGTCCTTGGCCCGCAACTGCTGCGTGAGCGCTTCGATACGGGCGTCCGTATCCGTCTGTTCACTACCCGTTGCGGCCTTGCTCTGATCAATTATCGGTGCTGGCGCCTCCTCCAGCATCACCAGATAGAGATGCGACTCTGCGCTCGCGGTGCTACCGACGGCCACCGGGCAAACGCTCAGATTGACGCGCGTGAAGTGACCGTTGGTTTTGACGTTCAAGCCGGGGCTACGCACGATCTCCTGACTGCTGGCTGCCTTGTGCAAAGCCATGCCGAGATCACGGCGCAAGCCCTCGCGAGCCATTTTCAGGATGTTGCTGACGCCGATTTCACCGGGTGCCAGTTCCAGATACATGCCGGTGCGACCATGCAGATAGAGGATGTCGCCCTGGGCGTTAACCAGCGCACTGGCAGGCGCCATCTGCCGCAACAGGGTTTGTTCGGTGAGTTCGCGCAGGGGCATTTTTACTGGAAACAAGGGAAACTCCGTTTTAGGCTCGGCACGTGGGCGGCTTGCATCGATGGCGGTCAGGGGCGGCAGAAAACGGCCCAATACGCCGCGCTGCGCGTTTTGGTAATCATCCTTGCGCTGATACAGCTTGGCTTTTCGATCCAGCACGGAAAATAGCGCGGTGAAATCACCCACGCCTTCCGAGGTGCCAAGGAACATCATGCCGCCCGGCTTCAGCGCATAGTGAAACAAGGGAATGAGCTTCTTTTGCAGCTCAGACCCCAGATAGATCAGCAGATTACGGCAGCAGAGCAGATCGAGCCGGGAGAAGGGTGGATCCTTGATCACATCCTGCTCGGAGAACACCAGCATGTCGCGAATGCTCTTGTGAATGCGGTAGGCGCTGCCGTCTGCCTCCGCCGAAAAGAAGCGCGCCAGGCGTTCCGGCGTGATATCCGAAGCGATACTCGCCGGATACAGCCCGGCACGCGCCGTGGCAATCGCATTGCTGTCGATGTCGGTCGCAAAAACCTGCAGGGTGTAGCTTTGTTTGAGTGCCTCTACGCGTTCCTGCAGCAAGATGGCGATGGAGTAGGCCTCTTCGCCGCTGGAACAGCCCGTCGACCAGACCCGGATCACCGAGCCCGCAGGCTTGTTCTCGAAGAGTCTCGGAATGACCTGCTCTTCCAGAATCTTGAACGCCTCCGGATCGCGGAAGAAATTGGTCACGCCGATCAACATGTCACGAAACAGCGACTCCACTTCCTGTGGCGTTTGCTGCAGATATTTGACGTAGTGCTCGATCGAATCGATCTGATGCACCGCCATGCGCCGCTCGATGCGGCGGTGAATCGTACTCGGCTTGTACAGCGAGAAATCGTGGCTGGTCTGGGCACGCAGCAGCACAAAAATTTTCTTCAGGGCGCTCGCAGTGCTTGATGCACGGGAGGTTTCCGGGCGTGGCAGCTTGCCGAAGGCGTGAGCGGCATAAGCGATGATCTGCCCCGCCATCTCGGCTGGGGGCAGTTCGAAATCCACCAGGCCGGTAGCGATGGCACTGCGCGGCATGCCGTCAAATTCCGTGGAATCCGGATTCTGCGCCAGCACCATGCCACCTTCGCCCTTGATCGCGCGCACGCCCAGCGTGCCATCGCTGCCGGTACCGGAAAGCACCACGCCGATGGCCCGCTCGCCCTGATCCTGCGCCAGCGAACGGAAAAGGAAATCAATCGGCAGGCGCTGCCCGCGCGGTGCGACCGGCTCCAGCAGTTGCAGGGTACCACCGAGAAATGCCATATCCCGGTTGGGCGGGATGATGTAGACGCAATTGGCCTGCACCAGCATGCCATCCGCGACCTCGAACACGGGCATGCGGGTACAGCGCTGGATGAGTTCCGTCAGAATGCTTTTGTGATCCGGCGCCAGATGTTGCACCAGTACGAAGGCCATGCCCGGATCGACATCCTTGGGCAGACCGGAGAAGAAGGCCTCGAACGCCGCGAGGCCACCCGCCGAAGCGCCGATGCCGACAATCGGAAAAGCCACGGACACACGCGGAACAGACTCGTTTTTTGCCGGGCCGGGAGCCAAGGGCGGCCTTACGCCGGCTTGTGATCTGGATTTTCCTGCGGGTTTCCTGGCGGACATTCCTCATTCCTCGCGCCATTCAGGCGCAACGCACTCATTTGAAACACGTGCAAATCACAGCCCGGGCGACAGGCGTCTGGCTCGGAACGTAACTCCGGAAGAGGATGCGGGGCTTTATTTCATCAGGCATAAATGACTGATGGCTGAACCCGGAAGACTGATTGTCCTCTTCTCAGGCTACAAACGCACTTTGTTTAGCCAGATTGTCGTAAGAAAAGGCCAGAAACAGGAGCTGGCTGCAGAGCCGCATGCAGTCTTGATCTGCAGCCTTGCAGCTCGAAGATCCTTGCCCACAAAGGATCTGCGGCAATGGGTGATGCAAACCCACCACGCGAGCCAGTCTCAGCCCTGCTGTTATTGCTCGCTAACAACAGCGAATCGCAACACTAAGTGTGCTGGCGTACCGAGCAGCGAAGAGCGCTCAGTCATGCTTAAGCGAATTAAACCGTGGAGCGCAGAGTTTGCGGCCGGCACAAGCAGAGCACCTGCTTTGTGAAGGCTCTGCAAGCCTGAGCCCGAACCAACACAGCTTCCAGGAAACACCATGACTACGCCCATCTCTGCGCCAGCCCCTGCTGTCGTTCCGGCCCCTTCGGGGCGCTACCGCTGGGTGATTTGTGCCCTGCTCTTCTTCGCGACAACGATCAACTACATGGATCGCCAGATCCTCGGTCTGCTGGCGCCAATGCTGCAGAAGGACATCGGTTGGAGCCAGATCGAATACAGCTGGATCATCAACGCCTTCCAGCTTTCGTATGCGATTGGTTTGCTTGGCTTTGGCTGGGTGATCGACAAACTGGGCACCCGGATCAGCTACGCATGGGCGATGTTTTTCTGGAGCCTGTCGGCGATGCTGCACGCGGCCGTCGCCTCGATAGGTGGTTTTGCGGCGGCACGTGCGCTGCTGGGCCTGAGCGAGGCGGGAAATTTTCCGGCGGCCATCAAGGCGGTGGCCGAGTGGTTCCCGAAGCGGGAGCGCGCGTTTGCAACGGGGATTTTCAATTCCGGCGCGAACATCGGCGCGGTGATCGCCCCGGCGGTAATCCCGTGGGTCGCGCTGCAGTTTGGCTGGCGTGGCGCCTTCATCATCATCGGGGTGCTGGGCATGTTGTGGCTGCCCGCCTGGTTGCTCCTGTTTGGCAAGCCGGAAAAGATGAAGGCCGTTCGCCCGGATGAGCTGGCCTATATCCGCCAGGACACGGAAGCGGAAGAACCCGCCGAAAAGGTGCAATGGAAAAAGCTGCTGGGCTATCGCCAGACCTGGGCGTTTGCCATCGGCAAGTTCTGCACCGATCCGATCTGGTGGTTCTATCTGTTCTGGCTGCCGAAATGGCTCAACGAAACCCGGGGTATCGACATTGCCAATCTGGGCATGCCGCTGATCGTGATTTACCTGTTCGCCACGGTTGGCAGCGTATCGGGCGGCTGGATTTCCGGCGCCTTCATGAAACGTGGCATGACGCCCAACCGGGCACGCAAGATGGCCATGTTCATCTGCGCCTGTTGCGTGGTGCCGATCGGCTTCGTCTCGATGGTGGAGAACCTGTGGGTCGCAGTCGCCCTGGTTGGTCTGGCGGCAGCCGCGCATCAGGGCTGGTCGGCCAATATCTTCACGACGGTTTCCGACATGTTCCCCAAGCATGCCGTGGGCTCGGTTGTGGGCATCGGTGGCATGTTCGGCTCGGTCGGTGGCGTGCTGTTCTCGACCGTCATCGGCGTGGTGCTGGAGCGGACCGGCAACTACTGGGCGCTCTTCGTGATTGGCGCCTGCGCCTATCTGGTGGCCTTCGCGATTTTCAGCGCGCTTGTACCGGGCATGAAAAAGGTCGAAATCTGACGAGACATCAGGTGCGGCGCAATCCGCCGAGCCTGATCATCCGCGCAACTGCCATGAGCGCAGCATGCAGGTTCTTGTGATCAGCCGGCGACTGCCGACCAAGAGCGAAGAAAATGGCGGGCCGCCCTTGCGGCGGCCCTGTTGTCAGGCCTCGTTCTTGAGTGAGGCCATATCGATGACGAAGCGATACTTGACGTCGCTCTTGAGCATGCGCTCGTAGGCTGCGTTGATGTCGTGCATGCTGATCACCTCTACGTCAGAGACGATGCCGTGCTGGCCACAGAAGTCGAGCAATTCCTGCGTAGCCGGGATGCCGCCGATGAGCGAGCCCGCCACCGCCTTGCCGCCCAGCACCATGGGCACGGAGTTCAGTGCCGGCTCCAGCGGGCCGAGGTAGCCGACCAGTACCAGCGTGCCTTTGAACGCCAGGGTCGGGATGTAGGGATTCAGGTCGTGCGCGTAGG
The DNA here is from genome assembly GCF_040566545.1 of Uliginosibacterium flavum. Classification (NCBI taxonomy): domain Bacteria; kingdom Pseudomonadati; phylum Pseudomonadota; class Betaproteobacteria; order Rhodocyclales; family Zoogloeaceae; genus Uliginosibacterium; species Uliginosibacterium flavum. Next base: position 74,088 of record NZ_JBEWZI010000006.1, on the reverse strand, counting down.
GCACGGTATCCACGATCAGGTCGAAGCTGCCGGCCACTGCCGCCATCTGGCGCTCATCCGTCGAGAGCACGACCTTATGCGCGCCGAGGCGCCTGGCATCGGCTTCCTTGCCTGCCGAGCGGGTGAAGAGCGTTACTTCCGCCCCCAATGCCTTCGCCAGCTTGATCGCCATGTGGCCAAGACCACCGAGACCGACCACCGCGACTTTGCTGCCGGGGCCGACCTTGGCATTCTTCAGTGGCGACCAGGTCGTGATGCCCGCGCACAGCAGCGGCGCGGCTGCGCTCAGGTCGAGGTTGTCGGGCACGCGCACGACGAAATCCTGTTTCACCACGATCTTCTCGGAATAGCCGCCGTGAGTCGGCGTGCCATCGATACGATCCACGCCGCCATAGGTGAAGGTGGCACCTTCGACGCAATGCTGCTCATGGCCTTGCTCGCAGGGCGCACAGTGGCCGCAGGCATCGACCATGCACCCCACCCCCACCGCGTCACCGATCTTGAAACGCGTCACCTTGGCGCCCACGCTCACGACACGGCCAATCATTTCGTGGCCGGGCACGATGGGATAGCTCGTCCAGCCCCAGTCGTTCCTGGCGGTGTGCAGGTCCGAGTGGCACACGCCGCAGTAGAAGATTTCGATTTCGACATCGTCCTGGCGGGTGCTGCGGCGTTGAATCGCATACGGCCCCAGCGGGCTGGTGGCGGATACGGCGGCGTAAGCGCGAACGTTTTCAGTCATGTTTTTTCCTTTCAGTTCATCAAATCATGCAGTGCGGCGCCATGCCTGCGGCGCTCGCCAAGGCAAACCATCAGTTGAGAGATTGCTTGTAGAAGCTGGTCAGCTTGTCAAAGGGAATCAGATTGACGCGGTCATACAGGTCGACGTGCCCGGCTCCCGGAACAACGAACAGCTCCTTCGGCTGGCCAGCAAGCTTGAAGGCCGCTTCGCTGAACTCGCGGGAATGCGCTTCGCTGCCCGTGATGAACAGCATGGGGCGCGGCGAGATCGTCTCGATGTCGTTGAAGGGGTAGAAGTTCATGAACTTCACGTTGCTGGTCAGCGTCGGGTGCGTGGTCAGCTGGCGTGACGAACCCTTGGGCGTGAACTCGCCGCGCGGGGTGCGGTAGAAATCGAAGAACTCGCGCTGGATTGGGTGGGTATTTTCGTTCAGTACATGGTCGGTTCCGCCCGTGTACTTGATCTCACCGCCGGTGAATTCCACGTACCGCTGTGCGGCCGCATCCGCGATGATCTGCTTGCGTTGCTCCAGCGTCAGCGAGTGATTCAGCGCATTGCGATTGGCCGCGCCCATGTCGTACATGCTGACGGTGGCCACAGCCTTGATGCGCGGATCGATCTTCGCTGCACTGATCACAAAGCTGCCGCTGCCGCAGATGCCCAGCGCAGCGATGCGCTCGCGGTCCACAAACGGGCGGGTGCCCAGGTAATCGACTGCCGCGCTGAACGATTCTGCGTAAATATCCGGCGCTACGGCGTTGCGCGGCTTGCCCTCGCTCTCGCCCCAGAATGCCTGGTCAATCGCCAGGGTGATGAAGCCCTGCTCCGCCAGCTTCTGCGCGTAGAGATTGGCGCTCTGCTCTTTGACAGCCCCCATCGGGTGCCCCACCACGATGGCCGGGTTTTTCGCCTTCTTGTCCATGCCCTTGGGGATGAACAGATTGCCGACGATCTTCATCTGATACTGATTCTTGAAGCTGACCTTCTGCACGCTCACCTTGTCGCTCTTGTAGAAGTTGTCTGCGCCCCTGGACAGGTCGGCAGCGTTGGCGGTGGCTGAGCAGATAGAACTGATCCAGACACCGAAAAGCACGAGAAGCTTTTTCATGGGATTTCCTTTCATTGAGGGTGGATCGAAGACGAGTCGCCCATGCGCATATCGCTGTGCTGATCAAGGGACTCATCAAGTGCCCTTGAGTCGGGCCATGTCTCGGAAACCATCTTTGCAGGGGAGCTGCTTCAGGCGGTAACGCATTACTGGCGATTTGTTGCCTGATCCTCTGCGGCGGGCGACTTTCTGGCAGCTGTGTCATATCAGCGCTTCACCACGCTGCATACCGAGACCGGCAGCATCCGGCAAGAGGTTTCACCGCCTCCCTGCATTCATCAAACAGGCAATGCATTCAAGGCCGTCTGCGTTAAAAAGAGTAGTAGCATGCCGAAGGTATGTATGACACAGCAGAAATCCAGATTGTTCTGCGGCAAGCCAGGGAAGCGGAAACATGCACGAAATCATCTGCCCGCATTGCGGGAAAGCCTTCAAGATCGACGAAGCCGGCTATGCGGACATCGTCAAGCAGGTGCGCGACAAGGAGTTCGACAAGCAGCTGCATGAGCGCCTTGAGCTTGCCGAGCAGGACAAGCGCAACGCCGTCGAACTGGCCCAGGCAAAAATCGCGGGCGAACTGCAGAAAGTCGCCACAGCCAAAGACACCGAGATTCAGGGGCTCAAGGCCCGACTCGATGCCGAAGAGGTCGCGCGCAAACTCGCCGTGAGCGAAGCGCTCGGCACCGTGCAGAAAGAGCGCGACGCGCTGTTGAACGAACTCGCGCAGGCCCGCCAAGAAAAAGAATCGACCGCCAGGCTGGCCGAGGCCAAGCGACTCGGCGAGTTGCAGAAGAGCGAAGCCACGAAAGACGCACAGATCCAGGACCTCAAGGCCCGGCTCGACGCCATTGCGCTCACGCAGAAAATCGCCATCACCGAAGCACTCGGCACCGTCGAGAAGGAACGCGACGAACTCAAGAGTGGCTTGGAGCGCGCAGCGCTTGAAAAGCAGCTCGCCGAGCAATCGCTCAAAGACAAGTACGAGACCCAGATCAAGGATCGCGACGACGCCATCGAACGCCTGCGCGACATGAAAGCGCGCCTGTCGACCAAGATGGTCGGCGAAACCCTCGAACAACACTGCGAAACCGAGTTCAACCGCATTCGCGCCACCGCCTTCCCCCGCGCCTACTTCGAGAAAGACAACGACGCACGCACCGGCAGCAAGGGCGACTATATCTTCCGCGATGCGGATGAGGCCGGCACCGAGATCGTCTCGATCATGTTCGAGATGAAAAACGAAAGCGACCTCACCGCAACAAAGAACCGCAACGAAGACTTCCTCAAAGAGCTCGACAAAGACCGCAACGAAAAAGGCTGCGAATACGCCGTGCTCGTCTCACTGCTCGAACCCGACAGCGAGCTCTACAACACCGGCATCGTCGACCTCTTCTACCGCTACCCGAAGATGTACGTCGTGCGCCCGCAGTTCTTCATCCCCATCATCACCCTGCTGCGCAACGCCGCGATGAACGCGCTCAAGTACAAAACCGAGCTCGCGCTGGTTCGCGCGCAGAACATCGACATCACCAACTTCGAGAACGAGCTGGAAACCTTCAAGACCGGCTTTGCGCGGAACTTCGACCTTGCCTCGCGCCGCTTCCAGACCGCCATCGACGAGATCGACAAATCCATCGACCACCTGCAGAAAACCAAGGAAGCTCTGCTGGGCACCGACCGCAATCTGCGCCTCGCCAATGACAAGGCGCAGGACGTGACGATCAAGCGGCTGACGCGCGGGAATCCGACGATGGCGGGGAAGTTTGGGGAGGTGAAGACGGGGGATGGTTCCGGTGAGGGGTGAAGCAGGGCCGTAGGGTGCAATAACCGAAGGGCATTGCACCGGATTTCGCGCCGCCAATCTCGCCCGATGCCGGACGACCTTCGTGCCAGACACTCCGGCGGCACTTTCTTCTTCATGATGGATTTACTGCAACGGCAAGGCATGGATTGGGGGGCTTCGAAGAAAATGCCCGCCATCCGGCCCGATATGTGCCTGCACATTGCGCAATGGGTTTCGGTGCAATGCCCTTCGGTTATTGCACCCTACGTGGTGGCGGCCCGGCGGCACTTTCTTCTTCATGCTGGGTTTGCTGCAACGGCAAGGCATGGATTGGGGGGCTTCGAAGAAGACGCCCGCCATCCGGCCCGATGTGTGCCTACCCATTGCGCAATGGGTTTCGGTGCAATGCCCTTCGGTTATTGCACCCTACGTGTCGCGGTTGCGCGTGGCCTCCGAGGGCATTGCACCGGATGTTTCGCGCCGCCAATCTCGCCCGATGCCGAACGATCTTCATGTCTGGCACCCCGGCGGCACTTTCTTCTTCATGGTGAATTTGCTGCAACGGCAAGGCATGGATTGGGGGCTTCGAAGAAAACGCCCGCCATCCGGCCCGATGTGTGCCCACACATTGCGCAATGGGTTTCGGTGCAATGCCCTTCGGTTATTGCACCCTACGTGGCGGCACCCGGCGGCACTTTCTTCTTCACGGTGAGTTTTCTGCAAAGGCAAGGGATGGATTGGGTGCTGGCTTCGAAGAAGACGCCCGCCATCCCGCCCGATGTGTGCCGACACATTGCGCAATGGGTTTCGGTGCAATGCCCTTCGGTTATTGCACCCTACGTGGTGGCACCCCGGCGGCACTTTCTTCTTCATGGTGGATTTGCTGCAACGGCAAAACATGGATTGGGGTGGTTGCTTTGAAGAAAACGCCCGCCATCCGGCCCGATGAGTGCCCACACATTGCGCAATGTGGTTCGCAATGCCCTTCGGCTATTGCACCCTACGCGTTGCGGTTGCGCATGGCCACCAAGGCCATTGCACCGGATGTTTCGCGGTGGCAATCTCGCCCAATGCCAAACTATCTGCGTGCCTGGTGCCCCGGCGGCACTTTCTTCTTCACGGTGAATTTGCTGCAACGGCAAGGCAATGATTTGCTCATACGCCACATTGACGTGCTGCGGCGCGTGGTGATGGATGTGAAGCGCCGTCATCCTTTTGTGATTCATGCATGGGTGATGCTGCCCGAGCATTTGCATTGCGTGATCGAGCTTCCGCCAGATGATGCGGATTTCGCTTTGCGCTGGCGCTTGATCAAGATGGATTTCTCGAAGGCCATGCCGCTCACCGAGCGCCGGAACGCGTCTCGCCAGAAGCGCTGCGAGCGGGGCGTCTGGCAACGCCGGTATTGGGAACACCGGATTCGTGATGACGCGGACTTTCGCGCGCACATGGATTACGTGCACATCAACCCGGTGAAACATGGCTGGGTGAGCCATGTGGCGGATTGGCCGTATTCCACGTTTCACCGGCTGGCGAAGGCCGGTGTATATCCGGCCGATTGAGCCGGTGGTGTCGAAGAAGACACCCGCCATCCGGCAGAGTGAGTGCTCACATATCGGGCAATGAGCTTCGGGGTCGGTGCAATGGGGCTGTAGTGCAGTGGTCTGGCGTGAAATCATTCTGTAACGCGAGCCCCCTAGAATCCGAGCGCTTTGTTTAACCAATCTTTCTTGCAGGAGTTTTAAATGCGTTCATTTTTCGCCATCGCCTCTGTTGTTCTTTTGTCTGCCTGTGCTAGCCAGGCTCCTGCTCCCGTATCTGCCCCGGCGCCTGCTCCTGCCCCCGCTAAAGTCGAAGCCGCGCCTGCTGCCAAGGCTGTTCCGCAGTGCTGGAATGGCGATGCTGGCGCATTTCAGAATGCCGGCACCAAGGCGACGGTCTCCGGCATTGCCGTCGAGTGCAAGCCGACCAGCGATGGCAAGTCTGCTCAGTGGATGGGCGTGAACGCCAAGCACTAAGCGCCTCGCGCAAGGTGTTTGCAGTTTGACCAAGCGCCGCGATTGCGGCGCTTCTTTTTATGGGCGCCCGATTCGTCACCCTGCGCTGCGCATGAAGGGCTTGATTTTCGATATGCCTGCAGCGCCTTATTGGGCGGGCTTCTTCGGTGTGTATGCCTGCAGAGGCTTTGTGGCCGGACTTCTTCGGATTGCGTGCCTGTAGATCAAGGCTGTGCGCGGCTCTTCAGTCAGGCTTTGTTTGAGGCCTGTGCCGGCGTGGGAGAAGTGATTTTCGATGCCGCTCGAATGAAAACGCCCGTCGGTGTGAGCTGAGGTTTGGGCGCTGGCGCCGCTCGGCACAAGGCCGACGAGACTTTCAGCGTGCGGCGGTTAGCGGCGCGGGTGCGGATCAACGATCAGGCAGGGATCTGCCGGTTGGCGCGGCTGGTGCTGAGCGGGCGCTTGAGCAGGCTTTCGATATCGCGTTTGGGCGGCGCGCCAAACAGGCGACCGTACTCCCGGCTGAACTGGGAGGGGCTCTCGTAGCCGACCTGAAAGGCGGCGCTTGCCGCATCCAGATGCTCGTTCAGCATCAGGCGCTTCGCTTCGTTCAGGCGCAGCCATTTCTGGTACTGCAAGGGGCTCATCGCGGTGAGCTGACGAAAGTGGTGATGCAGGCTTGAGGTGCTCATCTGGATGCGGCCAGCGAGCTCTTCGATACGCAGTGGCTGGGCGTAATTGATTTTCAGCCAGTCGATGGCCTTGGAGATCCGCTGGCTCTGGCTGCCCGCCGAGACGATCTGCCACAGGCGTGCAGCCTGATCGCTCATCAGCAGGCGATAGTGAATTTCCCGCTGGATCAGCGGCGCCAGCACCGGGATGGGGGCGGGGTCGTCTAGCAGGTCGAGCAGGCGCTTGAAGGCTTCCAGCAGAGGGATGGTGATCTCGCCGAGTGCCATGCCCCTGTCGACTGCGCGCTCTCCGGGCGGAGTCAGCCCGCCTTGCGCGATCAGGTCTGCAATGACGCGCAGATCGAGCTTGAGCACCAGCCCCACGCAGGGTTTTTCGGGGCTGGCTTCGATGACCTGCGAACTGGCCGGCAGATCCAGCGAGGTGATCAGGAAACGATCCGGGTCATAGGGATAGGCCTCGTCGCCGACCAGCATCTGCTTTGTGCCCTGGGCAACGAGGACCACGCTGGGCTCGACCAGGCAGGCGCAAGGCTGGGTAATCGCCTCCCGCCGGAAGAACAAGAGGGCCGGGATCGACGTGCTGCAATCCTCATCCCCGACCGTCCGGCTGGCGATGGCGCGCGCCAGAGCAGCATGAAGTTCGTTCTTCTGTGCCTTGATGTGCTGCTCCGGGTTGCCTGCCAATGCCATGTTGCCTCCTTGTGCTCGTATTACTGAATGTAAACCGGGCACAGAGACTTGTCCTGTAAATGTCTGTGCATTTGCAGGATCAGGCAAGAAATCCGGAGGAATGCTCTCCTGTTACATCGAGGCTGAACGGAAAGGCTCAGCTTGACTTGATGGGCACTCGCGTTTGACCAGATTTCACAATATTGCGGACGGGTTTGATCAGCCCAGCTTCACCTGATTGACCATCGGCTCGCCCTGCTCGAAGGCGCTGGCATTGCCGAGCGTCGTCTCGGCAATGGATTGCAGGGCTTCACGCGTCAGGAAGCCCTGGTGCGAGGTGATCAGCACATTCGGAAAGCTCAGCAGGCGCGCCAGGGTGTCGTCCTGCAGGGGGCGATCCGACAGATCGTGGAAGAACACGCCCTCCTCCATCTCATACACATCCAGCCCGACACCACCGACCTGCCCGCTCTTGAGCGCCGCAATCAGCGCCACGGCGTCGATCAAACCGCCCCGGCTGGTGTTGATGAGGGTGACGCCTTTGCGCATGCTCGCCAGCGCGGCGGCATTGATGATGTGATGGCTTTGCTCCGTTAGCGGCAGGTGCAGGGAGATCACGTCGGCCTCGCGCAAGATGCGTTCGACACTGACGTATTCGAAGCCGATCTCGGCGGCCACCGCGGCGTTTTCATAAGGATCGTAGGCCAGCACCTTGCAACCGAAACCGCGCGCGATGCGCATGGTGCACTGGCCGATGCGCCCTGCCCCCAGCGCAGCAAAGGTCTTGCCGTGCAGGGTGAAGCCTTCCAGACCGTCCAGCGAGAAATTCTGTTCGCGCACGCGGTTGAAGGCGCGATGGGTCTTGCGCACCAGGGTCAGCAGCAAGGCAAAGGTGTGCTCGGCTACGGCCTCGGGCGAATACGCCGGCACGCGAGCAATGCAGATGCCCAGACGCTCGGCGGCGGCGATGTCGATGCCGTTGAAACCGGCCGCGCGCAGGACAACCAGTTTCACGCCCATCTGCGCCAGGCCCTGCAATACGGCTTCGTTCAGATGACAATTGACGAAGGGGCACACGGCATCAAAGCCCCGCGCCAGTTCGACGGTTTTTTCGTGCAGGCGCTCTTCGAAAAACTCCAGGGTGTGGCCTGCAGCGAGGTTGGCGGCGGTGAGCGCCTGTTCGTCGTACGGATGGGTGTCGAAAACGGCGATGCGCATGCGGGAACTCCTGATGGATATTTTGAGAGGCAAGCTGCAGAGCCGCTTGTGTATTGGCTCTTCAGCATGCATGCCTGAAGAGGATTGCTGGGCGCGGGTCTTCAGGCTGCTGCCCGCAGGAGCTAGCGCAGCTGACGATTGCTCGCACGCGGACCATCAGCTGCGCTAGTGCGGCGATTCGAGAACTCAAGAACCGCTCCTTCTCCGTCATTCCGGGCTTGACCCGGAATCCAGTCACCCTCTCCGCCTGTCTTCTGGATTCCGGGTCAAGCCCGGAATGACGGGTTTTGACGTGGTTTCATCAATTCAGAAACACTCCACCTGCTCACGGAATGTCTCAACGCAGTGAATCTCAAACCTGATCCGCCCGCATCCAGAGCACCACCTCGACCGCATGCTCACGATGATCGTCGACCAGAGGAACCGCCTTGTCCGCCAGTTCGAGGCCATCCAGCTTCACGCACATTCCCGCAGCGTCGCCTGCGGTTTGCGTGACGCTGATCTGATAGACAGTCTCCCGATAGCGATACGTCATCTTGAAGGAAGGCCAGTGCGCGGGCAGACACGGCGTCAGCAGCAGGCTGTTACCCACCCGGTTCAGACCCAGCAGGGATTCCATCATGAGGCGATAAGTCCAGCCGGCCGAGCCGGTGTACCAGCTCCAGCCACCGCGCCCGGTGTGCGGCGCCATCGCATAGACGTCGGCGGCAACGACATAAGGTTCGACTTTGTAGATCGCCACGCCTTCCGCCGTCAGGGTGTGGTTGACCGGGTTGATCATGGCCAGCAATTCCCAGGCGCGTTCGTGTTCGCCCAGCTTGGCAAACGCCATCGCGGCCCAGACGGCAGCATGCGTGTATTGGCCGCCGTTCTCGCGCACGCCGGGCACGTAGCCACGGATGTAGCCGGGATCGAGACTGGATTTGTCGAAGGGCGGATCGAGCAACTGGATCAGCTTTTCATCGTGACGCACCAGATGCTCGTAGACCGATTGCATGGCCTGGCAGGAACGCGACAGATTGCTCTCGCCGTGGCCACGCGCCTCGCCGACGCCGGAGAGCACCGACCAGCTTTGCGAGACCGAATCGATGCGGCATTCCGCATTGCTCGCCGTGCCGAGCGGCGTGCCGTCGTCGAACCAGGCGCGGCGATACCATTCGCCATCCCAGGCGTTCTGTTCGATGTTCTGGCGCAGCTGTGTTTCCTCGGCCATGCAACGATCGCCAAAACCTGAGTCGCCACAGCGCAGTGCCAGAACCGAAAACTGCTTGAGCACTTCACACAGGAAGAAGGCGAGCCAGACGCTTTCGCCCTTGCCCTCAATCCCGACCCGGTTCATACCGTCGTTCCAGTCACCGGAGCCCATCAGTGGCAAGCCGTGTTCGCCGAACTTCAAGGCATGCTCGATGGCGCGTACGCAGTGATGGTAGAGATTCGCGGCGTCGACCGAACGGCCCGGCAGGTCGTAATAGGATTCGTCGCCGGGGCTGACCAGACGGCCTTCGAGGAAGTGAATCGGTTCATCCAGCACGCCGGTATCGCCGGTGCTCTGCACATAGCGGCACACCGCCAGTGGCAGCCACAGATAGTCATCCGAGCAATGCGTGCGCACGCCCCGCCCTGAAGGCGGATGCCACCAGTGCTGGACATCGCCCTCCTGGAACTGACGGCTGGCGCACAGCAGCAGATGCTCGCGCATCAATTCGGGCTTGGTGTGAACCAGCGCCATCGTGTCCTGCAACTGGTCGCGGAAACCGTAGGCACCACCGGACTGGTAATAGCCGCTGCGTGCCCACATGCGGCAGGCCAGGGTTTGATACACCAGCCAGCCATTGGCCAATACGTTGACCGATGCATCCGGGGTTTCCACCTGCACCGCGCCCAGAGTGCGCCGCCAATAGGCGTGCACCGCATCGAGTGCGCTACGCGCGGCCAGCGAGCCACGGAAACGCTGGACCAGCTTGCCAGCCTCGTCCGCATTGCGCCCGACGCCCAGGCGGAAGACGATTTCGCGCTCCTGCCCGTCAGCCAGATCGAAACTGGTCTGGATCGCGGCGCAGGGATCCATGCCCGCGCCGACCTTGCCGGACAGGCGCTGGCGACTCAGTGCGGCCGGACTGCGCAGGGAGCCATTGCGACCGATGAATTCGCTGCGGTCGCCGGTGAGGTTGCGTGCCGGATCATCCACGTCGAAGAATGCGACCCGCTCGGCAAACGCCGTGTTGTAGGGATTGCGCGCATACAGGGCGCCGCTTGGATTGACGATTTCGGTGCTGACATGCATGGCCGATTTAGGTGTCAGATCACCCAGGACCCATTCGACATAGCCTGTGGCGGACAGCCTGCGTGGCCGACCCGATTCGTTACGCACCTTGAGCACCGAGAACTTGACCGCGGCGTTCAGATCCACATACACCCACAGTTCGGTGCTGATGCCATCCACATGAGTTTCGAACACGCTGTAGCCGAAGCCGTGGCGAATGACATAAGTCGTCGTCGCGCGAACCGGCAGCGGTGTCGGTGACCAGACGTTGCCCGTATCTTCATCACGCAGATACAGCGCTTCGCCACTGGCATCGCTGACCGGATCGTTGTGCCAGGGCGTGAGCCGGAATTCGTGAGCGTTTTCACTCCAGGTGTAGGCCGCGCCATTTTCCGAAATGACCGTACCGAAATTCGCATTCGCCAGCACATTGACCCAGGGCGCGGGCGTGACCTGACCGGGGGCCAGGGTGATGACGTATTCGCGCCCGTCCGGGGCAAAGCCACCCAGGCCATTGAAGAGGATCAGATCGCGTCGCGCCGGTATCGACGAAGAGTTCGGTTCGGAGCGGTGAGCAATCTTGGGCAGGCTGGTGGGGGCAAAGCGCGGAGCCCGGGTTTCGCGGGGGCCACGATGCTCGAACTGCTCGGCCAGGCTGCCGCGGCCATCCGTGATGACGGCACGCGCGACGGATTGGAACAGGATACGGTCCTCGCCGGACATCTGCTCGCCAGAGCGCACGAAGATGCCACCCGGCCGATCAACCTGGCTGGCACCGACCCCTGAAGCAATTAAGCTCATGATCTGTTCCTGCAGCTGCTGACGGTAACCCGCGCGATCTTCGTTCCAGATCACCAGATCCACCGCCAGGCCCTTCAGGCGCCAGTAGGCTTGAGCCTGGATGAGCTGACGCACGAGATCGATATTGTCGGCATCGCCAATCTGCAGCAGCACAATCGGCAGATCCCCGGAAATGGTGTAACCCCACAGTCCGGACTGCCCACGCCGGTTCCTGATCAGCAGAGGTGCCTCGGCGCGCAAGCCGGGGTTTGCGTAGATGACCGAACTGGCCAGACGCGCGTGCAACTGCGCATCGGCTTCGCTGGCATTGAGTTGGCGCAGCACCACCTGGCTGTGTGTCCAGGCCAGATCGAAGACGCGATCGGCGAGGTGCCGATCCTGATACTTGTCGACCAGGCCCATGGCCAGTTCGCGCGTATCGGCCACGCCCGTCACCATATCTAGGGTGACGGACTGCTCTGCTTCGAGCGTGAACGAGACGCGGATGGCAACGACAGGATCCAGCACCGAACCTTCGGTATTGGAAAGTGGCGCCATCTCGCTCATGGCCAGCGGCTCTGCAGCACTGCGGGTGCGGCCGATAAAGCGCATGCGATCCGTTTCGTATGACTCCTCACGGATGTCCGTGCCATGTACCGCGATCTGATGAAACATCCACGGCGCTTGCTGGCCCACCGAGGCTGGCCGACGCGTGCACAGGATTGCGCGCCGCTCGCGCAGGATCTCGGTCTGGACAAACAGGTTGCTGAAGGCCGGATGCAGCGCATCTGCGGCGGCCGGGGCAATCACCACCTCGGCGTAGCTGGTGATTTCCACTACCCTGCGCTGGCGCGAACGATTGGTGATGCGCACCCGGCGCAGCTCGATGTCATCTTCGGGCGAGACGACAATTTCGGTATGTGTCTCGAAATTTCCCAGATCGGCACCCAGACCACCGCCGACGGAATCGCGCCGACGGAATTCCGCGCGACCCTCCGAAAAGATCGCCTCATAGTGTTCCGGGCGCTTGAGCGTGGGCTGATAGGTCGACGACCAGAAGGCCTTGCTGGCGACATCGCGGATATAGCAGAAAGAGCCCCAGTTATCGCGTGTCGTATCTTCACGCCAGCGCGTAACCGCCAGATCCTTCCAGCGGCTGTAACCTCCGCCGGCATTGGTAAGCATGACGTGGTAACGCCCGTTCGACAGCAACTGCACTTCGGGGATCGGCGTGCTGGCGCTGTTGAACACACGGATCGGCGTCTCGACGGTTTCCGCACTCGCCGCAGTATCAAAACGCTGGGCCGTATGCGAAAACAGCGCGGTCGTTTTAGGGACCTTCTCCTGCAGCAAGAGCATGACGGATTGAAACTGCGGTTCCGACTCGAAACGTCGCTGCATTGGCCGATCCAGCAGCAGATAAGCCAGCGCCAGCAAGCTCATGCCCTGATGGTGGGCCATGAATGAACGCACCACGGCGCTGGACTGACCGCGCCGCTGACGCGAGGCGGTGTAATCAATGGCTTCGAAGAAACCATATTTGCCCACCAGACCATCCGCCGCCAGACGCTGCAGATTCACGCAGGCCTGCTCTGGCGCCACCATCAGCGCCAGCGCCGATGCATACGGTGCGATCACCAGATCTTCAGCCAGCCCGCGCTTGAGCCCCAGGCCCGGCACTCCGAAGGCGTGGTATTGATAATTGAGTTCCAGATCGACCGTGTTGTAACCCGACTCGGAAACGCCCCAAGGCACCCCGCGTTGCTTGCCGTATTCGATCTGACGCGTCACCGCTGCTGCGCAGGTCTGATCGAGCAAGGTATTGTCATAGGTCGGCATGACCAGCAGCGGCATCAGATACTCGAACATCGAGCCGCTCCACGACAGCAAGGCCGGCTCGCCGCCTGTGGCGGCAAGCAAGCGCCCCAGCGCAAACCAGCTCTCCTGTGGCAATTGCCCTGTGGCAATGCCCACGAAACAGCCCAGCCGCGCTTCGGATGCGAGCAGATCGTAGTAGCCCGCATCAAGCCGACGGTCACTGACGTTGTAGCCAATGCTGAGCAAGTGCTGTGTCTTGTCAAACAGGAAGTCATATTCCATGCGGGAATAATCACTGGCTTGCAAGGCCAGATCTTCGATGGCTTCGAGTCGCGCCTGAGCGCGGGAACTTCCCAGCGTCACGGCCTGATGCAATGCCAGCAGCCAGGCGTACTGCGCCGGCTGCATGTTATCGGCGTCGAAGTGGGCACTGATGTCCGGGCGCAAGGCTGGCTCCAGACTCACCAGTTCACGCAGCGTCGGGATTGTGGCTAATCGGGAATTCCCCAGGAGATACATTTCCAGCCCGCTCGGAGGGGGCGCAAGTGACACACAGGGGGCAAGGAAGTTCAGTTCATCCAGAGCTTCACGACATTGTTCCACCAGCGCCTGCGCCCAGAATGCGGCCTCTGTTTTTTTAGCTGATCTGGCTTGCGAAGCTTTCGCGTCGACTTCAAGCGGCGTGTTGTCCACGAGCGCAAGCTGGCTGGCGACGCGATCAAACAGCGCGATTGCATTGGCTGAGAGTCGTAGCAGTGTCGCGTGAGCAGCCATCAGCGTGCCTGGGCGAATCGCGGACGCCGACTCCAGTTCGTTCCGCAAGGCCGCCGCCTGCCCTGCGGCAATCCGGTCGGTCTCGTCGGCCATCTCCATGTAAATCCTGAACGTGTCGCCCAGACCATCAAACAGGCGTGCCGGCAATATCTGCTCGTCGCCCAGCGCGAGCAAACCCGGATTCAAGGTCAGCAAGTGACCGGCGAGATTTCCGCTATCCACGGTCGACACATACAGTGGTTGCATCGGCTGTAGCGTCTGTGTGTCGTACCAATTGTAAAAATGACCTCGGTATCGTTCCAGCTTGCCCATCGTCTGCAGCGTATTCGTCGTACGCTCGATGAGCTTGCCTGCGAGGATGTAGCCGAAATCATAAGCTGTCAGATTCGCCAGCAAAGCCATTCCGATGTTGGTCGGCGAGGTGCGGTGAGCAATCGCAGCAACGCGATACTCCTGGTAGTTATCGGGCGGTAAATAATTGTCTTCCGGGCTGACGAATTTGTCGAAGAAGGCCCAGGTTCGCCGTGAAATATTACGCAGAAAGATTGTCTGTTCCTTGCTCAGGCTTGCCTGACTGCGAACGAGCGGGCGACTGATCCACCACACGATGAGCGGTGACGCGAACCACAGCAGCAGGATCGGCATGGCCACGATCAGCGCTGCCGGATTCGAAACGGCCAGATAGACTGCACCGAGCGATGCAATGACTGGCCCCACCCACATCGAGCGGATAGCGGTGGATAGCTCACTCCCCTCGCGTGTCGAGGCCGCACGCTCGGTTTCGCTGGAAGGATTCCATTCAAGCAAGCGCTTGTGCGTCACGCCCATTCGCCACAGGGTGCGCAAAATGGCATCCAGACTGAAACAGGCTTCGTAAGGCAGGCAGGCCAGTTCGAATGCCGTTTGTATGAAGCCGCGCGAAGCCGAATCGGCGATGACTGAAACGTGTTGCCGCAAGGGCACGTCCGCGGGTTTGCGCAGCAGATCAAGCGTCAATGCGCACAGTGGGATCAGCATGACGCCCAGCAGCATGAGCGTCCACAGCCATGCCGGCGAGAACAGCGTCCACCCCAGAATCAATACCAGCATCAGTGCTGCCGGCAGCAGGCTGCGCCGCAGGTTGTCGATCAGCTTCCACTGCGACAAACCGGATAATGGGTTCTTTTGCGGAGCCAGGCGCTGTGCGCTCACAGCCTTGGCGTCCGCCTGTTTTTCTGCATGCTTGCCCAGACAATGATCAGGCACGCGACGCAGTAACCATGCAGCCAGCTGCCAGTCGCCGCGGATCCAGCGATGACGACGACTCACATCAGCGGCATAGCGTGCCGGGTAATCTTCATACAGCTGCACATCGCTGAGCAGCCCTGCCCGCGCGTAACAACCTTCCAGAAGATCGTGACTGAGGATCCGGTTTTCGGGGAAACGCCCGCCCAGCGCTTGTTCGAAGGCATCAACGTCGTAGATCCCTTTGCCGATGAAGGAGCCTTCGCGAAACACATCCTGATAGACATCCGACACTGCACGCGTGTAAGGATCGATCCCGGGCTCGCCGCCATAGAGGCGTGCATAGCGTGAGCGGTTGGTTCCCGGCAGGCTGATCGCCACTCGTGGTTGCAGGATGCCGTAACCCTCGGTAACGCGTTGCTTGCTCTCGTCGTAACAAGGGCGATTCAGCGGGTGTGCCATGGTGCCGACAAATTGCCGTGCGGCGTCACGCGGCAACAGCGTATCGGTATCCAGGGTAATGACATACTTCACGCTGGACAGTGCCGTGGTATCACCGACCACAATCGAGAACTGATCCGTGGCAGCTCCCCACGTCTCGCCACGCAATAGCGCGTTCAGTGCAGCCAGCTTGCCGCGTTTGCGCTCGTAACCCATCCAGATTCCGGCCTGAGGGTTCCAGCGGCGTGGGCGATGAAAGAGGAAGAAAATGTCATTGGGGGTTTGTCCGCCGTCACTGCTGTACTTCTCGTTCAGATCAGCAATCCGGGCTTGTGCCAGCAGCAACAGCGCCTCGTCTTCCGGCAATGTCTCTTCGTGAGCGTCGAGAAAATCCGTCAGCAACGCGAAATGCAGACGTTCATCCCGATTCGCCAGAAAGCGGACCTCCAGTGCCTCGACCAGATTCTCGATGCTCTGCGCGCCCGTCAGCATGGTCGGTACAACGACCAGTGTACGTGATTGAGACGGGATGCCTTCCGAATAATCCATCCGGGGCAAGGCATGTGGCTTGACCACCTGCGTAGCCACCCAGTTAACCAGGGCTGATGCCAGACGGCTCGCCACCAGCAAGGCCGGAATAGCAAACAGCCCCAAGACCAGACGAGAAGTTACGGCCGTCTGCGCCAGGAACACCATGGCGCCGGCGAAAATCAGCGTGAGCAGCGCAATGGCACCCAGATACAGGTACTCGGGATGCTGCTTCACGTTGCTCCATAAGCTGTAAAGGCCGGAGTGACGGATTTGCGCAACACGCTCCAGCGCGGGCAGACCTTTGCCGATCAGATAGAAACCAACGTGTCGCGCACGTTCTCCGCTTACGGTAGCTTTATCCGCACCGGCACGCGCCAGCTCGACAACCTGACGAGCCAGCTCACCTTCGCTCAGCGGACTCTTTTTGGCCAAGGCCTCGTTTGCATGGCGATACTGATCACGCGTCGCAAAATCCATCTGCCCATAAATGCCAACCGGGTCTTCACGCAGAGTCTGCTCGACCACGCTCAAGGTTTCGACAAACTCGCGCCAATCCATGGCACCCAGCACCCGCAGACTGCCGATGCTGTTGCTGATCGAAACCTGATTTGCGGCTTGCTGCTGATTTTCCAGCTGCACCAGCTGCTCGATGGTCAGCGTAGATTCCGACAGGGTTTGCTCGACCCAGGTCAGCGGCAAAGCCAGTGCCGGGCCACGCCCCTGCAGGCGACGCGCCAGCTCGGCAACAAAGGCCCCTCCCATCGGAGGATTGGAGCGCGCCATGTCAGCAATGATCAGGATCAGGCTTTTCGGATCGCGCTCCGCGATCTCCGTCATCTGGTCTGCCCACGACCCCGCCAGATTGCGTTCATTCCACCCCACCGCCACCCGCACGCCAACGCGCCGCAGATTTTCGATGATCGCCAGGCGCAGCATGATGGGAATCGCCCACAGCTCGCCCAGCTTCAGTGGCGTGACGTTCTGGTACGCAGCGACAAAACGCGTCAGCACTTCGGCATCAACGCGTCCATCGCCGTGCGAAACAATTTCAAGCGCAATGTCGTAAACGCGCGGACGGCCGGCGGACGAACCCGATTTCAGGCGAGGCAAACCCCGGCTATAGCCTTTGGGCAGGTGAATCCGGGTCGCGCGGATCTGTTCTTCGATGAGGTAAAAATTGTCGAGCAGCCAACCACCAGCTGGGGTTATCCGGCGCTTTTCCGTGACGGCCGAGGTCAGCAGATCACATACCTCGATCAGGGCGGCTTCGTTTTCAGCCAGACGCGCCAGCAGCTGATCCGGCGCACGATCCAGCGTTATCCTGTGGGCGCTTGCAAGTGACTTGCCATGCAACTCCATCTGATCAGCACTGAACAACTCGGCACGCAAAGGCGCCTCTTCGTCAGACGAGATTTGTGGCCAGTCGCCAATTCTGGATTCACCAAGTGCGGGCGTGATCCAAGCGAGCAAGTGCTCAATGAATTTTTTGGCTGCGGCCAATTCAGGACTCCCTTTCCGGGAAATAGAAGCTCAACGACGCACGGTGCGTACGAGTGCAGACCCGCAACAATGCGTGGTCCAGAAGTTGAGAGATTCTGATGAAGCGGCGTACAGCGCGTAGGCGGGGCGATTGCGAGTGAAAGACGGGACAACTCGCGAATATTTCATGGATGCTGCCGGGGCAATATACGGCATAAGGCCGTTAAACATCGAGACTGCTGAAAAACACAAAGCCTTGCAGCAGTCTCGCAAACACCAATTACTTGATACGCATGTCGTTCTTGACGGCTTTGACACCCTTGACGGCGCGAGTAACTTCGACAGCCTTGTTCGCTGCGGTTGTCGAACTTACAAAACCACTCAGCTGAACGGTGCCCTTGAAGGTTTCAACATTGATTTCAGAACTCTTCAAGGTAGATTCCTGAACGATAGCGGTCTTGACCTTGGTGGTGATGAAGCTGTCGTCAAAGTACTCGCCAGTGCTCTCTTGCTTTGTGGTTGAGGCGCAGCCGATGACAGATGTCAGCGTCACGGCCAGGAAAAGTGCGGATAGATACTTGCTGAATTTAGTCATGATTGATATCTCCTGATGTTAATGAAGAAGGACTTCGTGATCTCGGAATCTTTGAAAAAGCTTGCGAGGCCGCGTTATCCAGAACCGCCAAAATGGCGCTACGCCGACGGTGTAGCGATGGAATTGCAAAGAAGTCAGAGATGATCCGGACTGCTTCGCAAATAGTTATTCGTCCTGATGAGCGTTCTCTACCGGGGAATGGCGTGATACAGCAGCAATAAGGACACTGCACCCATGATCGCGACCAGCACGCCATGAAGACTCAAGTTGCCAACACCCGCCATCACAAAATTACTGAACAGACCGCCACCAATAACCGCCCCCAGAACGCCAAGTACAACGTCCATCACAAGCCCTGATCCGGTTCCGTTGAATAGTTTGCTGACAACGAATCCAGCAATAAGTCCAAGTACGATCCAGGCAAGTAGCGGCATCATTGAATCCAGTCTGTGAAGCATCCGGTTATCTTCATTGCATTTGACAGGCACAGAATCCGGTTGAAAATTTGTGCCCGTCACGTCAAGGCATAGCTTGATCACTGGAAGAGTTTCTGTCGGTGCGTTAGCGAACACATAGCTTCAGGCTCAAGCTGCAGAGTCGTTGCGCGCTGATGTTCGATGCGTCTTATCGATCACGATTGCGGTCACGCCCGTGGCCCCGATCATTCTCCGAACGACCGCGCTCTTCCCCGCGCCGATCATCCCGCCGCTCGCCATGCCGCTCGCGGTAACGGGGGGCGTACTCGCGGTCGTACCAGCTGTTCTGCACGAAATAGACCCGCTCGCCACAGGCGTTGTATTGGCGACAGTGCCTGCCCCAGTTCTTTTCGTGGCCCGGACGCACGCGCAGGTAAATCGGCGGGCGGCCAGTGGGCACGCGCTGGATCACTCGCGGGCTGCTGTAGACCAGTTGGGGTGGTGGATAGTCGCCAAGTTCGATACGTCCATAAAAGCCAGGCTGACCCAGGCTGATGGATACGCCAACGTCGGCCGCCTGGATCGACACTGCGGAAACGGCGAGCGCTGCGCCAATAAGAATTCGTTTCATATTGAGTCTCCTGCTGTTCTGATTTATCAAGACTCTTTGTTGCCACGCGCAGCACCGTGCAGCACATGGCATGAGCGGATCAGCTGCAACAATCCTTGCTGGAATCCTTGTGGTTTTTTTCAAAGCGCTTGATTTGAGTCTCGGCTTCATCCCTCGAGATGCCATAGGCCTCCTGAAGCTTGCCGGACAATTCGATCCGCTTTCCCGCAATTTCATCAAGCTTGTCGTCAGTGAGCTTGCCCCACTGCGTTTTTACTTTGCCCTTGAATTGCTTCCAGTCACCTTCGACGATATCCCAGTTCATATCAAAACTCCTTTTACGCAGGATCCGGCTGGAATCGTTGCCAGCCGGGTATCCTGAATTTCTGCAGACCCGTCGCGAACCAGCATGCCGGACGCAAGGGGCTCGTCAGTCAATCAACGACGGCTCAGAATGAGGCCAATCACCAGTCCGGCAACGACCGCAGCCCCAAGGGATTTACCCGGATTGGCGCTGACATAATCGCCAGCGTGTTGAGCTTTTTGCATGGCGACGCCACGCGCGCTTTCAAGCTTGACTCGTGCTTCGCTCAGTTTCCCCTCGACTTTCGTACGAATGGCGGCGAACTCTTCGGCAGTGGAGTTGCCCACTTCCTTGAGCAGATCGTCGGCATCGGCCAGCACGCCTTTAAGATCCGTTACGAGTTTTTCCTTCTTGCCATCAATCAGGCTATGGTCAAAATTTCCATCAATTGCTGTGTTCATACTGCCTCCAGGTAAAAACGAAAAAAAGGGAACCATTGCGGCACGGGTTTGTGCTTTTTCGCCCCTGAAATCACCGCGACCGTCAGAGCGGTCAGCAATGCAAAAAACAAGATCCTGACCTGCCATCAACCACAGGCTCAAGTTCCTCCAGGCCCAAAGGAGCAACGCGACAATCACAACAGCAATCAGAAATGCGAATGGCGTCATCGTGGTACTCCTGGCCTTCTTCTCATGAAAGCCGAAATTATCGAGCGGAGAAAAAAGGGTTCGCAGGATCGCCACCAAGAATGGTGGAGCCCGCATTTGCGACATTCATGACTGAAATATCGCCTCCCTCTGATACGCATCCTGTTCTCCGCGACCAAACCGGTCTGTGCGTCAGCGCACACGCAGCTGAGCCCAGATACATATCCAGAGGCTCTCCGCAGAGAAAAATGTGCGCTAGCGCACAGACGAAAACTTAAGGTCAAGGCACATTAGAGGCAGGGGCGTGGCAGGCTTATTTGCCGTGCGCATAGCCGCCGCGACACCTCTGAAAATCTCTGATCAGCATGCAGATGTTGTTTGCGTCCGCTGTTCAGCACACCATCTTTTTAGGAGAACAAAATGACATTAGGCACAATTCTGCTGGTGCTTCTCGTATTAATGCTGCTCGGTGCGATTCCGAGCTGGCCGCACAGCCGCTCATGGGGTTACGGCCCCAGCGGCATTCTTGGTACCGTGCTGCTGGTAATCGTCGTGTTGATGCTACTCGGCCGGATTTGATCTACAGGTGCTGCTTGTCTGTGCGCAGACAAGCAGCACCATCCGAGCCCCAGGCGCGCCTGGCTCATCAAGTGAGTCAGGCGCGCCTTTTTTTGCAACCCATCCGTTGCCTGTACAGCCGCGCGGCGCCTTGCTCTTCACGATGCCGCGCTGAAGAAGCCCGCCTGTAGGTAGTACAGATCACTTAAGGATCAACAACCTCTCCGACGTCGCTCCCGCGAAGGCTGGAATCCAGCGACTTCGCGAACGTCGCTGGGGGAAAGGCACTGCCTTTCCGCCTGCGCGGGAACGACGGTGTTGGGCGTGTGGCAGGCGGCTCCGGACGAGGGTTGATAAGCAGAATTGAAAAAAGGGAAACGCCGGATTTCCCTTTTTTTTGAGGACTACTGAGCATCGAGCTGCATCGGCCCGCACTCCAGCTTACTTGTCCGGCGTCACGGCATCCTTGACCTTGCCACCGGCTTTCTCCAGCGCATCACCCGTCTTGTCGGCGGCCCTTTCGATCTTGTTGCCTGCGGCATCGAACTGTTGCCCGACCTTCTCGCTTGTATTGTCAATTTCCTTGCCGGCGCGTTCTGCCGGACCTTCTGTTTTCTGGCAGGCGGCAAGCGCCAGCAACAAAGCACTTGCCACGACTACGGTACTGACTGTTTTTCCGAATTTCATGATTGACGTCCTCTTCAGTAATACACACGTCCGAAAGCAAGAGTGATCGATTCGAAGACTCTTGCTGCGGGATCAAGGTGATGTGCGAACGCCCTTTCAGGGCGCTCGTTCATTCCTGGGTTCAGGACTTGCCGAAGCGGGCCTTGGCCTGATTCAGGCAAGTGTCCTTGGCAACACCGGCTTGTGCATCGCACTTTTCCTTTGCAACGGCGTACTCAGCGTCCGTCTTGTCGGCAGCGGCTTCCTTACGGGCATCTGCCTTCTTTTCGCTGGCCTTGCTTTTAGCCGCACTGGTCTTCTCATTGGCCGTAGCGTTTGCAGCATTGGTCTTCTCATTGGCCGTCATGTTTGCATCTGTCGTCTTCATCTGCGCGGTCGCATCGGCCTTAGCGGTTGTTTCGACAGCCTTGGCTTCTTTCACGCACACATCCTTGGCGTTCCCTGCCTGATCATCGCAACGTTCCTTGGCGACGGCATAGTCAGCCTCAGCCTGAGCGATACGGACTTCGTAACGGGTCTTCACGCTGGGCGTGTAGGAGACTTGAAGTTCAGCCAGAGCAACCTTGTTCTTGCCATCAGCCTGCGCGATGCAGATGTCCTTGGCGTTGCTGGATAAGGATGCACAGCCGGCCTTGGCAGACTTGTGCTCGACGGAGATCTTGTCCTTGCCGGCTTTGTAGTCATTGTTCGAAATGTTCTGAGCCATCGCACCAGTACTGAAAACGGCGGCCACTGCCAGAGTAATCATCGTGATATTGAGCGTATTCATCTCTATTCCTTTATTGATTGATTTGGGAGTGATGCATCGGGAATGAATCCCGGGCATGCACCGATCCTTGCTGGAGTTGCACTTGAAAATATGCAAACCGGCGAGTCCGGATGAGCGGAGATTAGGCAAGCTTCCTTCGTCGGTCTGTCTGTTTGCGCACATAAAGCGCAAGGCAATTCGCGTAAGTTTTGGCGTCAATGAATGAACCTCCACCTTGCGGTAGCAGTACGCGAAGCGTGTTTCTTCAGTCATTCAGCGTTTTCTTCACAAGGAGAATCAGCCGCCTCTTGCGGTAAACCATGTCTTATCCTGTTTGGGCAATCATCAGTGGGCTGTTGTTGATCACCATGGCCTTGTCGGGCACCGCATTGAAGCGCCTGCCTCTCAGCTCTGCCATGATTTACCTGGCTATCGGCGGTGCGCTTGGCCCGGCCGGATGGGCCCTGATTTCCCCCGACCCATTGAACTACTCGGTCATTCTCGAACACGCTTCCGAAATCGCCGTACTCATTTCCCTGTTCGCCGTCGGCCTCAAGCTGGGTCTGCCTCTGTCCGACAAAGGCTGGCATCTGCCACTGCGGCTGGCGATTGTTTCGATGACGATCACGGTGGCACTGATCACTGTGATCGGCGTGTGGGGGCTGGGCCTTTCGCTGGGCGCGGCGGTGTTGCTCGGAGCGATCCTCGCACCGACCGACCCGGTTCTGGCTTCCGATGTGCAGGTGCTTGAAGCCAGTGATCGTGATCGCCTGCGCTTCAGCCTGACTGGCGAAGGCGGATTGAACGATGGTGCTGCATTCCCTTTTGTCATGCTCGGCCTGGGTTTGCTCGGCTTGCATGATCTGGGCGACTGGGGCTGGCGCTGGTTGGCCGTGGATGTGCTGTGGGCCGTTACCGGCGGCCTGTTGACTGGCGGCGCACTGGGCCACCTGATCGGGAAGCTGGTCTTGTATCTACGCAGCCACCATAAAGAGTCCGTCGGCCTCGACGAGTTTCTGGCCATCGGCCTTATCGCGCTGACTTATGGGCTATCCATCCTGCTCCACACCTATGGGTTTCTGGCCGTATTCGCGGCCGGTCTGGCACTCCAGCGCGTGCGTGCCGCGCCGGTCGATGAGGCCAAACCAACGCTGCGGGAAACCGGCATCCAGAGCAAACAAGCCAACGAGGCGCTGGCCACCCACGCTGAATCGGCCAGCGCATTCATGATGCACGAGATGGAGGGCTTCAATGCCCAGCTGGAGCGGATCGCCGAGCTCGCCATGGTGCTGGTGCTGGGAGCCATGCTGGCCTTCATCAATCTGCCGACCATTGCCATCTGCTTCGTGCTGCTGTTGCTGTTCGTTGTACGCCCGCTGTCGGTATGGCTGGGCCTGCTCGGTGCAAGGGCATCCGGCGATCAGCGCATCATGATTTCCTGGTTTGGCATCCGCGGCATCGGCTCGATCTACTACCTGATGTTTGCGATTAACCAGGGACTCTCGCTCGCTTTGGCGGAGCAGATCATTGCCATCACCTTGAGCATGGTCGCCGCATCAATCGTTTTGCACGGCATCTCGGTCACCCCGCTGATGCGCCTCTACATGCGCCGCAAAGCGCAATGGCGCAGACGCTGAAATACATCGGCGCCGAGCCGCGTCCGTATTGCCTCACACGGAAGGCATGCTGAAGAAGCCCTTCGCGCGGACCTCTGCGAGCAAGTAGCCTGAAGAGTGTTGCCAGGTGCGGCTATACAGGCAGTCATATTTAAATCGCCTATGCGGCCTGACGCACAGACCACAAAGAAAGCGATAGCCATCATGCGCGGGTACTGATTCAGCGTTTGTTGCAGGCTCAATTCACTCCTATCGGTACCGCGTAGAAAATGCGGGCAATTATTTGTACGGGAACCGCGTATAACTGATCGCACGATTCGCGGCAGTCATCCCTGCTTGCTCCTTCAGATCTGTCAGCGCTTCAAGCCCACCCCGCTGCGGGATGATGATTTCCATTTGCAGCAACGCCAACATGGCGAAGGACATATTCCCTTGAAAGCTTCTTACAAGACCGCCGCGGCACTTGCAGCCGCCACTCTGCTCGTTGCGCTGGGCGTCACAGTATCGCTGTGGTCGTTCAAACAGATCGAGGACGAATCTGAACTGCGCAGCCACACCTATCTTGTTCTGAATAGCGCCAATGAGTTTCTGTCGGTATTGACTGACGCCGAGACGGGGCAGCGCGGTTACTTGCTGACGGGCGATGAAGTCTTTCTGGAGCCGTATCTGTCGGTACGCACCAATATCGGCAAGGACCTAGAATTGTTGCACCAGCTTTCCACGGTCAGCACAGCCCGCACCCATCTGGACGCGATACAGCCCTTGGTCAACGCCAAACTGGCGCACATGGCGCAGGCCATCGAATTCCGCCGCAGCCAGGATATGACGCAAGCTTTGATACTGGAACGCACGGGTCAAGGCAAACGCCTGATGGATTCGATTCGCACAGAAATGGGTCGCTTCACCCGGATTCAGCAGGACTTGCTGGTCAAGCACGAAACCGCCTTCCAGGCGGACATGCACCGCATGCTGACCATCATCGTTTCCGTCAGCATGGCCGCATTGCTGTTTGCACTGTGGTTTGCCTACCTGATCTACCGCCAGACGCAGCAAGGCCTCAAGAATGCAATCCACCTGGAAACCTGCAATCTGCTGGACATTCAGGAAACACTGAACAAGCAACTGCTGCAGACCAACGTCGCCCTGCAGGATCGCGAAGAGAAACTCGGCGTCACCCTCAACTCCATCGGCGACGCAGTGATTGCGACGGACGTCAGGGCGTGCGTAACCCTCATGAATCCTGTCGCCGAGCAGCTCACCGGCTGGACGCAGGCAGAAGCCCTTGGCCGGCCGATAGCCGAAGTCTTCATTATCGTCAGCAAGGAAGCTCATCGCCCCAGCGCCATCCCGGTCATGAAGACCCTGGCCAAGGGCACGATTCAGGGCCTGGCCAATCACACCGTACTGATCGCCCGCGATGGCTGCGAACACGATATCGCTGACAGTTGCGCGCCGATTCACAACCACAAGGGCGATGTTGTTGGCGCAGTACTGGTGTTCCGCAACGTCACCGAAGAATATGCCGTACAACAGGCCTTGCGCGACAGTTCGGCGCTGGTCCACACGATTCTGAATACCGTGGTGGACGGCATCATCACCCTGCATGCCAGTAGCGGCGTGGTCGAAACCGTCAATCCGGCTGCCGAGAAAATGTTTGGCTACGCTGCGGATGAACTGGTCAGCCATCCCTTCAGCCAGCTGGTTCCCGAGCTGGATGAGGACAACCGGATCGGCTCGCTCGAATACTTCAGCTCCAGCGAAGAGGAGCGTGCCAGTGGCCTGTCTCGCAAGGTCGTTGGCCGGCGCAAGGATGGCAGCACCTTTCCGCTGGAGATCGCGGTAAGCGAAATGTGGCTCGGCGGTCAGCGGTTCTTCACCGGAATTTTGCGCGATGTCTCGGTGCGCAAGCAGGCCGAAGAGGCGGTCCTCTCGGCCGGCGCCTTGCAACGCGCAATTTTCAACAGTGCCAACTTCTCCAGCATCGCCACCGATGCCAAAGGCGTGATCCAGATTTTCAACGTTGGCGCCGAACGCATGCTGGGCTACGCCGCAGCCGAGGTTGTGAACACGATCACCCCGGCCGATATTTCTGACCCGAGGGAATTGGTCGTGCGCGCCAAGGCCTTGAGTCTGGAACTCGACACGCCGATTGCTCCCGGCTTCGACGCGCTGGTGTTCAAGGCCTCGCGTGGCATCGAGGACATTTACGAACTGACCTATTTCCGTAAGGATGGCAGCCGCTTCCCCGCCGTGGTGTCGGTCACTGCGCTGCGTGATGCCCAGGACGCCATCATCGGCTATCTGCTGATCGGCACGGATAACACCGCGCGCAAGCAGGCCGAAGAGGCCTTGATCAAAGCTGGCGCCTTGCAGAACGCTATTTTCAACAGTGCCAATTTCTCCAGTATCGCCACAGATGCCCAAGGCGTGATCCAGATTTTCAATGTCGGCGCCGAACGCATGCTGGGTTACGACGCGGTCGACGTCGTCAATATCGTCACGCCTGCCGAAATTTCGGATCAGCCCGAACTGATCGTGCGCGCTGAAGCCCTCAGCCTGGAACTGGGCACCACGATCAACCCGGGCTTCGA
Organism: Uliginosibacterium flavum; assembly: GCF_040566545.1. Taxonomy (NCBI): domain Bacteria; kingdom Pseudomonadati; phylum Pseudomonadota; class Betaproteobacteria; order Rhodocyclales; family Zoogloeaceae; genus Uliginosibacterium; species Uliginosibacterium flavum. The sequence goes on along the minus strand of NZ_JBEWZI010000006.1, from coordinate 47,797 downwards.
AGCCCTGGTGTTCAAGGCCTCGCGCGGTATCGAAGACATCTACGAGCTGACCTACTGTCGCAAGGACGGCAGTCGCGTCCCCGCGATGGTCTCGGTCACCGCGCTGCGCGATGAGCACAAGGCCATCATCGGCTATCTGCTGATCGGCACCGACAACACCGCGCGCAAGCTGATTGAGGCCGAACGCACGTTGCTTGATCAGGCGCTGCAGGATAAAAATGTTGAGCTGGAAAGTGCCCGCTTTGTTGCAGAGAAAGCCAACTTGGCCAAGTCCGATTTCCTGTCCAGCATGAGTCACGAGCTGCGCACGCCACTGGGAGCGATCCTGGGCTTTGCCCAACTCATCGAATCCGGCACGCCGCAGCCTACTCCCACCCAAAAACGCAGCATCGACCAGATCCTGCGGGCGGGTTGGTATCTGCTGGAACTGATCAATGAGATCCTCGATCTCGCCTTGATCGAATCGGGCAAGCTATCGCTGTCGGTCGAACCTGTGGCCCTGCCCGAAGTCTTGGTCGAATGCCAGGCCATGATCGAGCAGCAGGCGCAAAAACGCGGCATCAGTGTGAGCTTCCCGCCGCTGGCACTACCTTATATCGTCCAAGGCGACCGCACCCGCGTCAAGCAGGTGCTCATCAACTTGCTGTCGAATGCAATCAAGTACAACAAGCTGGGCGGCAGCGTGGTGGTGGATTGTCAGCTGAGCCCGCCAAACTCGATTCGCATCAGCGTGCGCGATACTGGCGAAGGCTTGACGCCTAAGCTGATCGCCCAACTCTTCCAGCCCTTCAACCGTCTCGGTCAGGAATCCAAAACCGAGGAAGGCACCGGCATCGGCCTGGTCGTGAGCAAGCGTCTGGTTGAATTGATGGGCGGGGTGATCGGTGTCGAAAGCAGCGTCGGCGCGGGCAGCGTGTTCTGGTTTGAACTCGAACTGACGACGAACCCCGAACTGGAAGTTCATGAAAATGCCTATGCACTACCTGAACAAGCTAAAAACCAAGGAAATCCCCCATTGCACACGCTCCTGTATGTAGAAGACAACCCGGCCAATCTGATGCTGGTCGAAGACCTGATGGCACGCCGGCCCGATATCCATCTGCTGAGTGCACGCGACGGTAGCCGGGGCATTGCGATTGCGCGTGCCACGCTGCCGGATGTGATCCTGATGGATATCAATCTGCCAGGCATCAGCGGCATCGAAGCACTGCAGATTCTGGCGCTGGACCCCGCCACGGCGCACATACCGATTGTGGCACTGAGTGCCAACGCCATGCCGCGTGATATCGAAAAAGGAATTGAAGCTGGTTTTTTCCGCTATCTGACCAAGCCCATCAAGGTCAAAGAGTTCATGGAAACACTGGATGTGGCACTGCAGTTTGCAAACGATAAAACAGCCCTTGCCGTAGAAGAAGGAGAACACCAATGATCATCAGTCCATCCGAAATCCTGAGTGCCAGCATCCTGATTGTTGATGATCAGCAACCGAACATCAGTCTGCTGGAACAACTGCTGAGCGAGGCTGGCTATACTTGGGTGACATCGACAATGGACCCCCAGGAGGTCTGTGCGCTGCATCGCAAGAACAACTACGACCTGATCCTGCTGGATCTGCAGATGCCGATGATGGATGGGTTCGAGGTGATGGAAGGCCTCAAGACCAACAGTGGTGATGACTATCTGCCGGTGATCGTACTGACCGCCCAGCCCGGCCACAAATTGCGCGCCCTGCAAGCTGGCGCCAAGGACTTTATCAGCAAGCCGTTTGACCTGCTCGAAGTCAAAACGCGTATCCGCAATATGCTGGAAGTGCGCCTGCTGTACAAGAAACTCGAAGACTACAACCTGTTGCTGGAAAAAACGGTGATGGAACGCACCGCCGAACTGCGCGAGAGCGAAGCGCGCTATCGCAGCCTCACCGAACTGGCCTCCGACTGGTATTGGGAGCAGGACGAAAACATGAGCTTCACCAAGGTCTCAGGCCCGGTGCTGGAAATGCTCGGGGTTCGCGTCGACAGTCTGAATACCGCAGCGGTCGGCAACGCAGCCGATGGCTGGAACGAGAGTGAGCGGGCACTGCTGCAAGCCACGATCTCAGCGCGCCAGCCCTTCCTCGATTTCGTCTTTAGCCGCGTCAATGCAGATGGCTCGCTACAGAAATTCCAGGTCAGCGGAGAGCCGATGTTCAACCAGTCGGCCCGCTTCATCGGTTACCGCGGAATTGGCGTGGAACTCACGCCAAAGAAGGCTTGAGAGACATGCAATCACCTCATAATCCGAAACAGAACTACCTGCTCGCCGCCCTGCCCGCGGCTGAACTCGAAGCCCTGAGCGCACATCTGGAACTGGTGCCGCTGCCGCTGGGACACATGCTTTACGAGCCCGGCAGCCAGTTGCAGCACGCCTACTTCCCCACGAGCTCCATCGTCTCGCTGCACTATGTGACGGAATCTGGCGCCTCGGCCGAAACGGCCGGTGTCGGCAATGAAGGCCTGGTCGGCGTTTCGCTGTTCATGGGTGGCGACACCACGCCCAGCTCCGCCGTCGTGCAAACCGCCGGCCACGCCTATCGGCTGGAGCGCCGCGTACTGCTGCAGGAATTCAAGCGCGGCGAAGTCATGCAGCGTTTGCTGCTGCGTTACACCCAGGCGCTGATTACCCAGATGGCACAGACAGGGGTTTGCAACCGGCATCACTCCGTTGAACAACAACTGTGCCGCTGGCTGCTGTTGACGCTGGACCGGCTGCCCACGAACGAACTGATCATGACTCAGGAGCTGGTCGCCAGCATGCTCGGCGTGCGCCGCGAAGGCATCACGGAAGCGGCGGGCAACTTGCAACGTGCGGGCTTCATCAGCTACCGCCGCGGCCACATAGCCGTGCTGGATCGTGGCGGGCTGGAGCACCGGGTGTGCGAGTGCTACGCAGTGGTCAAGGACGAATTCGCGCGCCTGCTGCCGTATGCCGAGGCTCTGGAGTCAGGCTCACAGCACACGGCCTAACGAGCCTTGGAGCCGGGTGTCGATCTGATCGCGCGAGCGCATCTGTCTGGTCGATTTGATCACTGCGCTGGTGGTAGCCCAGCAAGGTGCGCAACAGAATGACGGCAATAACGAATGCTTATGTATTACGGAGTTAGATAGTTGGATTTCGGCGATGGAGGCGTCAGAAGGCAAATAGGGGGTGAAGCAACCAACTATGAGCTTTACTGAAACGTAACGGTGGGTTGTCGCTGCGCTCCGAACCCACCCTACGAATGCCCGCTTCCGGCACGGCAGGCCGACCGTCCGCTGATCGGGCGTAGTAAGCCAGGTAGGGTGGGCTCGGTGAGCCCACGCGTTTTGTCGATGGTATCTGATCGTATGCTGCGTGGGCACACCGTGCCCACCCTACACATGACCGCTTTCCGCCTAGCCTTCCGAAAGCCCGCTCCTAGCCGATTGCCGCTGACTGATCACTTCCGCCAGCACGTAGGGTGCAATAAGCGTTAGCGCATTGCACCGGATGGTGGCGCGTTCATCTGTACGCGAGTTCTTTTGCCGTAAGCTCCCGGTGCAATGCCCTTCGGTTATTGCACCCTACAAATACCCGTTTTCGGCTTATGGAACGAACGCCCGCTCCTAGCCGATAGCCGCTGACTGATCACTCCCGCCAGCACGCCGAAATCATAGCAACAAGGTCGTGATCATGTCGGTCCAGAAGGGTTGATCAAGCTCATTGGACTGCGCAGTAAGTGCGCGGCTTGCGAATCATCTCGACACCAAGATCTTTCAGGGATGCTTTCGCGCTTCAGGCTAAACGAGCGAGGGAATGTTGGGGCCTGCCGATTTCAGTTTGAGCGGAGCTTGTCCTGCGACCTGCTGTCGACGAAATCAAACCTCATTGGGCCGAATCAATAGCAGCGCCCTGAAGAGCCGCCCCCAGCAAGGCTGACGGGGCATTCATGCTGCAGAGCCAATCCAGGAGCGGCTCTACAGACAGGCTCTTTGCGAAAAATATCCATACGTAAAAGAGCCGCGCTTGCTGTTTCAGCAAGCGCGGCTTGGTTGCCTTCAAATATCAGGCCAGCAGATCACGCATATCGTCAGCGTGTTCCTCTTCCATGGCCATGATGCCCACCAGCATGTGACGCGTGGTCGGGTCGCTATCGCCAACCCGTTCGATCGTCTGCCGATAGGATTCGATGGCCACGCGCTCGGCAATCAGATTGGCCTTGATCATGTCCAGGATCGAGTCTGAATCATCGTACTCTGCATGCGTACGCTCCATCAGGGTAGCCGGATTGAAATCCGGCTTGCCGTTCAATTGCACAATGCGCTCCGCCAGCAAATCTGCGTGGCCCTGCTCCTCCAAGGCGTGCTGCAGGAACTCCGCCTTGATCGGGCCGTTCTGCAAGCCACTTGCTGTGTAGTAATGGCGCTTGTAGCGCAACACACACACCAGCTCGGTCGCCAGTGCGGCATTGAGCATTTCGACTATTTGCTGGCGATCTGCCTGATAGCCAACCGTCACCGCACCGTCGTCGATATGTTTGGCAGCTTCCCTGATTGCGGAAACATCGATTCCCGCGTGCTTTGAATGCTTGTCTTTATGCATGATCTTCCTCGATTCAAATCAAGAATAAACAATCTGAAGCAGCCAGGATTCAGCGCTTCGAAATCATTCCTGAGTCATCTGAAACAACAATTTCGACGCGCCGATTCAACTGACGGGTCTGTTCGCTGGTGTTGGCAGCAATCGGGAAAGCCTCGCCATAGCCACGAACTGCAACGCGGTCACGGGCAATGCCCATTTCCAGCAATGCACTTTGCACTGCGGTGGCGCGACGCTCAGACAACTCCTGGTTGTACGCAGAGGCGCCAGTGCTGTCGGCAAAGCCTTCAACCAATACGGTGCGCATGGGGTTTTGCGTCAGCACGTCCGCCAGTTTCTGCGCCGTGCGCATGCCTTCTGCATTCAGGCGTGACAAGTCGGTGCCGAACAGCACATCACCCAGGGTGATCACCAGGCCACGTTCGGTCTTCTTGGCGGCCAGCTCTGCCAATTGCGCTTCGAGTTTGGCGGCACGGGCTTGTGCGTCCTGCGTATTCAATTGAGCTTCCTGGGTCTTGCGCTGAGCGGCGGCGGCATCGCGTTGTGCAATGGCGGCGTCGTTCTGTGCGACCTGGGCCATCTGCCAAGACTGCTCGGCATTGGCTTTGGCTTGATTGGCTTCATTCGTGCGCTGATTCAAACGCAGTTGATCGCGTTCCTTGCCGGAGTTCGCCACATCGGCCTCAGCCGATTTCTGCTTGGCAACTTCCTGCGTCAAGGCAATTCTCTGCTTGGCGATGTACGCCAGCTTGTCAATGTCTGCGCTGCTGTCGTCGTCGCGGGCTGATGCATTGGCTTTTGCCAGCGCTTCGCCGGCCTGCTTCAATTCCAGCGGGGCATAGCGCGCCACGCTCGGGTTGCCCTCGGCAACAACGTAATCGCCGCGCGTCTGATCCAGCAGAGTCGTGGTTTTAGGCATGGAACTGCACGCACTGACAAGAACAGCGACGGCAAAAATAGCGGGAGTAATGTTACGTTTATTCATGATTCAATTCCTTTTGAATGCAAGGGCGCGCTGCAGGAGCGCGGCCCAGTGCGATTGATATTCGGGGCTGACGCAAAGCCTTACTTGCTGGTGCGATCCAGCTCTTCACGCAAGACGCGGATATCGTCTTGCAGCGCATCGGCAGCGCTGGTTGCCTTGGCTGAATTGGCCTTGCTTTGGGCCAGCTTAGCGTCGGCCTGAGCGCCGCTCGCCAGTTCGCGCGCCAGCTTGTAATCCTTTGCTGTCATGGCCTTGTTGGCCTGGGCCAGCTTTTCACGCGCAGAGTTCATTTCAACCGGCGCGTACTCAACGCCACCGGCTCCGGCGGCGTTATCCACGGCGGCCTTCGATACGGCAACATCTGCAGTTGCAGGGGCTTTCATGCTGGCACAGCCAATCGTCATGGCCATAAAAGCGCCACACAGGGCAATAGATAATTTCTTTGAATTCGAGATCATGTTTTTCTCCATTAAATTGCGGGTCGAGGTTTAGAACACCGCCTCGATGGATGATTTATATGCTGGTCCTGCTACAAGGTCTGTGCGCTGCAGCACATAGAAATTGCCGGGACACCCGCTGGATCGTGCGGCCCCTGGCGGGATATCCATTGGCATAGACGTTCAGGCTGATTGCCGGACGAAAAAAGGGCACCTCACGGTGCCCCATTCAAGCAAAACATCCGGATTGACAAGCCGTGTTAGTTGATCGGCACGGACTTCGACTGCGACCCCGTCTTGCCACGCGCGCTGACCGTCACCTTGAAAGTCACGTCACCGGCGACGCCAGGAATAAAGGACAAGGTCGACTCATAGTCACCATTGTTCTGCGACTTGCTCAGTACGGCAGTGCCTGCCGTCTGCTCCCAGTTGTACGAAATTTCGTTGGCTGCAATGTTGCCGGTAGTCGTTACCTTGACATTCATGGTGGTGGTTTGGCCAACAGATCCGCCACTGGGGCCATCCATTGAGGTGACCGTAATGGAATCAGGGATGGAATCCGAGCCACCTGCATCACCGCCACCGCCACAGGCGCTCAACAGTGCTGCGGATGCCAGCATCGCCACTGCGGCGCGCTTCGAGAAAAACTTGAAATTCCAGCGTGTTGAATCGTTAAGTGCAAACATATCCAGATCTCCTTGAGCTACGTGTAAGTTCATCAGCCCACACTCCCTAAGTCATGAATATGCTGTCGGGGATGCGGGCTCGTTGATACGGCACTCACGATGCCCGGAATCAAAGTGCACTTCTGTGCGCTGGCACCCATATCGCGAAGCATCCTTCAATTCGCGTTTGGGCCCGCAAATAGTGTCGGATGCTGATGTAGGGCCGACTTCAGTCGGCCGGCTGAGCGTGGTGTGCGACTGAAGTCGCACCTGCGTTTCAAATTCAAGTCGGGCCGAATCAATAGCGTTTGCGTCCGCCTGCTTTGTTGCGCAAATCTCCGCCAGATGGCGCGGCAGCCTCCACTTGTGGCGCAAATCCTTCAAAGCTGTAGCTGAACCGCCACTGTAAGAAATCCGACAAATCAGCCAAATCCTTGCCAGCACAGGGCTTTGCTCGGCTCAAGGTGAATGGCACTGTGCTTGCTATGGATTGGGTGTCCCAAACCAGAGCCGCGCCATGATCCGCACACTCACCATTAACGACACCACATTGCGCGACGGCGAGCAGACTGCCGGCGTGGCCTTCAGTCTTGGCGAGAAGATCGATATCGCCCGCAGTCTGGATGCGATGGGCGTGCGCGAAATGGAAGTCGGCATTCCGGCCATGGGCGAAGCCGAACGCGAAAGCATCCGCGCGATTGCAGCGCTCGACCTGAACGCGCGCCTGATGGTCTGGTCGCGCCTGAATGATCGCGACATCGCGGCTTGCGCCAAATTGGGCGCGCACCTGATTGATATCTCGGCGCCGGCCTCGGATCAGCATATCGCCAGCAAGCTGCAAAAGAGTCACGCCTGGCTGCTCAGCGAAATCTATCGGCTGGTGCAACGCGCCCGCGATCTGGGCCTGGAAGTCTGCGTTGGCATGGAAGACGCCTCGCGTGCCGATCCCGCCTTTCTGCGCCAGATTGCTGAAGTCGCCCAGCGCGCTGGTGCGCGTCGCCTGCGCTACGCCGACACGCTGGGCGTGATGGAGCCCTTTGGCATCGCCCGCGAAATCAAGGCGCTGCGCCGCAGCTGTGATCTGGAGATCGAGATGCACGCCCATGATGATCTGGGCATGGCTACAGCCAACACCCTGGCTGCGGTGCGGGCTGGCGCCACTCACGTTAACACCACCATCAATGGCCTCGGCGAACGCGCTGGCAACGCTGCGCTGGAGGAGGTCGTGCATGGCCTCAAGCAGTGTTATGGCATCGATACGGGCGTTGATCTGCAGGACTTCCCTGCCCTCGCTGAACGCGTGGCGCGTGCCTCGGGGCGGCCGATTCCAGTGCAGAAAAGCCTGACCGGCGCCAACGTGTTTACGCACGAATCCGGCATTCATGTTGATGGCCTGCTCAAGGATCCAGCCAACTATCAAGGCTTCGACCCGGCCATTGTCGGGCGCGAACATCGCGTTGTGCTCGGCAAGCATTCCGGCACGCGGGCGGTGAAATCCGTCTTCGCTGCGCTGGGGCGGCAACTGGCTGACGAAGAAGCGGGTCTGCTACTGAGCCTGGTGCGTCGCTTCGTCGATCTGAAAAAACGCAGTCCTGATGAATCCGAATTGATGTTGCTCTTTGCAGGCTTGCAACGTGAATGCCAACACTGCTGAAAACCGAGGGGATGCCCTCTCCCCCAACCCCTCTCCCGCTCAGGGGCGAGGGGAGCTTCAAGCGTCGCGTTGCGACGGAAACGGAGACCGACCATGACCGCCAAAACTCTCAGTCCTGAAGAATTTTCTGCCGAGCTTGCCGATCTGGAGGGAATCGAAGACTTCCTCGATTACTTCAACATCGAATTTGATCGCACCGTCGTTCAGATCAATCGTCTGCACATCTTGCAACGCTTTCACGACTATCTACGCGGCGCCGGCAATGTGCCTGAATACGAGACCTGGCGGCGCCTGCTGGCCCGTGCCTACGATGATTTCGTGCGTTCCGACGCGCTGACCGAAGGCGTGTTCAGCGTCTTCAAACGCGCCAAGGGCATCACCACAATTCCGATCAGCGCCATTGGCAGGGCCCGGCCATGAGACCGCGCTGGGAACAAGGCACTGGAGTGCGCGTCACCCGCAACGTGCGTGACGACGGCACCTTTCCGGGCGCCACGCGCGGCCAGTTGCTGGTGCGGCGCGGCAGCATCGGCACGGTGGTGGATATCGGCACTTTCCTGATGGATCAAGTCATCTACTCGGTACATTTCCTCGATCACGGCCGCGTCGTCGGTTGTCGCGAAGAAGAACTGATGGATCTGGACGAATACTGGTGCGAGACGCGTTTTGAAGTCCGTGAATACGTGCGCAACAGCCGCCCGCTGGCGATTGGCGGCGAAGTGCGCGTGCCCGCCGGCTCGCGTGGAGAAGTCATGAATGTATTGCGCGATGCCCCCGGCGGCGTTGCCTACCACGTGCATTTCGGCTGCTACGCCGGCCACCCCCTGATTGTTCGTGAAACCGCGCTGGAATCCGCCAGCGCCTTGCAGGAAGAAACACATCATGTCTGAACTTGCCGCCACCTCTGCCGCCATCAGCGCCGCCAGCTCTCCCTACCTGACGCTCAAGCATGCCAATGCGATGTTTTCAGCGACGCCCGAGGCGCTGACGCCGGAGCAGCGGCAACAAGTCAGTGCCGTCGTGGCCCGTCAGCACGAAATCGAACGACGCATCCTGAGTAGCCCACAGGCCGCCCATGTCGTCGTCGATGCCGCAGCCATCGAGCACAACCTGTCCGAGATTGCCGCGCGCTTCACGACCGAAGCCGAGTTCATTCTCGATCTGGCGCGCCACGGCCTCAGCCAACAAACGCTGCGCGAAGATGTAGAACGCGAACTGCGTGTCGAGGCTGTGCTCGATTTCATTTCTGCCCGCATCGCGCCGGTAAGCAATCTGGAAACAGAGGTCTTTTACTACCAGCATTTCGAACGCTTCCAGACGCCGGAACGGCGCAGCCTGCGGCACATCCTGGTCACCATCAATGAAGACCTGAAAAGCAATGGCCGTGAGGAAGCACTGAAGCGCATCGAATCCATCCACGCCCTGCTTCTGAAAGCGCCGGATCGCTTCGCCGAACAAGCCCTGCGTCACTCCGAATGCCCGACGGCCATGCAAGGCGGTCTGCTCGGTCAGGTGCCGCGCGGTCAGCTGTTTCCCTCACTGGACGCTGCCGCTTTCGAGATGCGTCCGGCCAGCTTGTCCGGAGTCCTTGAATCGCCCATGGGCTTTCACATCCTGCGCTGCGAGAATATCCAGCCCGCTGGCAGCTTGCCACTGACTCAGGTGCGCGACAAGATTCGCGAACAGATGCGGCAAGTTCGCCGCCAGAACAAGCAACGCGCCTGGGTGAAAAGCCTGTTGCAACGAGCAAGCTAAAGACCCGCACCCAGCGGGTATCTTCAGGCTAGTATGCTGAAGACCCAATGCGGAAGAGGCTCTTCAGGCATTGCCGCTGAAGATGGTCTTTCATGCTGGCTTTGCGCTCAAAGTGGTGCGGATTCGTGCCATACGCCGACCCATGCCAGTGCATGAGCAACTGGTGACCCTCAGGGCATGCCCTTGATTCACGGATAAACGTATTTGAATCAAGATCTTGCCAACTCAGGCACGCGCCGTGCATCGAATCGGGGATGAGTACCCATTCCCCGCCCCAGAGCAGTGCTGCCGATAGCGACGCCGTCCAGCGCGTCGTCAAAGTGCGGCGCGACTACAACACCTGGGTCGCCAATGAGAGCATCGAAGATTACGCCCTGCGTTACACGCCCAAAAGCTTCCGCAAATGGTCGCAATGGCAGGTGGCGAACACGGCCTTTGGCGCCGCATCTTTTTTGATCCTGGAAGCCGTCGGCGCGACCCTGCTGGTCAATTACGGCTTCACCAACGCGGCCCTGGCAATCCTCGCTACCGGGCTGATCATCTTCCTGTGTGGCACGCCGATCAGCCTGTACGCGGCGCGCTACGGCCTGGACATGGATCTGCTGACGCGCGGCGCGGGCTTCGGCTACATCGGCTCGACCATCACCTCGCTGATCTACGCCAGCTTCACCTTCATTTTCTTCGCGCTCGAAGCGGCGGTGATGGCCTACGCGCTGGAACTTGCCTTCGACATTCCGCCGGCATGGGGCTATCTGCTCTGTGCGCTGGCGGTGATTCCGCTGGTGACCCACGGCGTCACCATGATCAGCCGTCTGCAGCGCCTGACCCAGCCAATCTGGCTGATCCTGCTGGCCCTGCCCTTCATCTTTGTGCTGGCCAAAAATCCCGGTGTGCTCGGCGAACTGAGCCAGTACGCCGGCGCCAAGGGCGAAGGCGGCAAATTCAACATGCATCTGTTCGGCGCCGCGCTGACCGTGGGCATTGCGCTGATCACCCAGATGGGCGAACAGGTCGATTACCTGCGCTTCATGCCGGCACGCACGCAGGCCAATCGCAAGAGTTGGCTCGCCGCCGTGCTGGTTGGCGGGCCCGGCTGGGTCGTGATGGGCGTGGCCAAGATGTTCGGCGGCTGCCTGCTGGCCTACCTGGCCCTGCGCAATTCGGTACCGGCTGATCGCGCTGTCGACCCCAACCAGATGTATCTGGTCGGCTTCGAGGCGGTCTTCAGTCATCCGGGCTGGGCGGTAGCGGCCACCGCCACTTTCGTGATCATTTCGCAGCTCAAGATCAACGTCACCAACGCCTATGCCGGCTCGCTGGCCTGGAGCAACTTCTTCGCGCGCCTGACCCACAGCCACCCGGGCCGCGTGGTGTGGATGGTCTTCAACACAGCGATTGCGCTGATGCTGATGGAGCTGGATGTGTTCCAGGCGCTCGGTCAGGTACTGGGCCTGTATTCGAATATCGCGATTTCATGGCTGGTGGCGGTGGTCGCCGATCTGGTCATCAACAAGCCGCTAGGCCTGTCGCCGCCGGGCATCGAATTCAAGCGCGCACACCTGTACGACATCAACCCGGTCGGCGTCGGTGCAATGTTCATTGCCTCCACACTGTCGATCATGGCGTATCTGGGTGCATTCGGCGCCAACGCTCAAGCCTTCGCCAGTTTCATCGCGCTGGCCAGCGCCCTGATCGCCTCGCCGCTGATTGCCTGGGCCACCAAGGGCAAGTACTACTTGGCGCGCAAGCCGGAGCCAAGCGTCCTACCACAACCCGTTCGTGCTGAGCGTCGCGAGCAAGGCGAGCAAAGTCGAAGCGCAGCGTGCCCCACCACCTGCCACGGAACCTGCCCTTCGACTTCGTTGCACTACGCTCAGGACGCACGGGATTTGGAAGATGGCCTACCTGCAAACCCAAACCCTATCGTAGCCACCCTCCATTGCGTCATCTGCGAACGCCAGTACGAAGGCGAGGACATGGCGCATTGCCCGGCCTATCAAGGGCATATCTGCTCCTTGTGCTGTTCGCTGGATGCACGCTGCCATGACCTGTGCAAGCCCGATGCGCGCCTGTCGGCACAATGGTCGGCGGGCATGCGCCATCTGCTGCCGCGCCCGCTGTGGCCCTACATCGACAGCGGTCTCGGCCACTACCTGCTGCTGATGGCGGCGGTCGTCGCCGGGCTGGGGACGCTGCTCGGCGTGCTGTATTACCAGCAAGCACAAACGCTGAGCGATCCGGTGCTGCTGCCGGCCCTGCGTACGGGCTTCATCAAGGTTTTCAGTGTGCTGCTGTTGGCCAGCGGCATCATCGCCTGGTGGCTGGTGCTGACCCACAAGAGCCGGCAGGTGGCGCAAGAGGAATCGAACCGTCAGACCCATTTGTTGATGCGCGAAATCGCGTCCCACCAGCAGACTGACGAAGCGCTGCAGCAAGCCAAACGTGTTGCGGACTCAGCCAATCAGGCCAAAAGCCGCTACATAACCACCATCAGCCACGAGCTGCGCACGCCGCTCAATTCCATCCTCGGCTATGCGCAAATCCTCGATGGCGACCCAAGCATTCCGGCCCATCGTCAGCAGGCCATCAAGGTCATCCGCCGCAGTGGCGACCACCTGCTCTCACTGATCGAAGGCACGCTGGATATCGCCCGCATCGAGGGCGGCAAACTGAAGCTGGAGGTGCGTGCGCTGGACTTTCGCGAGTTGCTGCAACAGCTCACCCACATGTTCGAACTGCAGGCGTTAAACAAGGGGATTGCCTTCCACTTCGAGCACGCCCGTGAAATTCCGGCCGTGGTGCGCGCCGACGAAAAACGCCTGCGCCAGATCCTGATCAACCTGCTCGGTAACGCGGTGAAATTCACCCAGAACGGTGGCGTGATTTTCCGCATGAACTTCGCCCGCGACATGGCCACTTTCGAAATCGAAGACAGCGGGCCCGGCATCCCGGCGGATCAGATCGAGCGCCTGTTCGAGCCCTTTGCGCGTGGCGACAGTCCACAGCAGGCGGCTGGCACCGGTCTGGGCCTGAGCATCGCGCGCATGCTCACCAACCTGATGGGGGGCGAACTTACGGTGAAGAGCACGCCCGGCAGCGGCAGCCTGTTCACCGTGCGTCTGTTCCTGCCCCAACTGCATTCGGCCCAGGCTGCGCAAGAGCTGCCGCGCCGCCACTACACCGGCTACGTAGGCGAGAAGCGGCGCATCCTGATCGTGGATAACGAAGCCCCGGATCGCGAACTGCTCGCCAGCATCCTCGCGCCGCTGGGCTTCGAGCTGGATCAGGCAGCCTCCGGTATCGAATGTCTGGAAGTGCTGCCGCGTTTCCAGCCCCACCTGATCTTCATGGACCTGGCCATGCCCGGCATCGACGGCTGGGAGACGATCCGCCGCATCCGCGCCGGCAAACTGTCTGACGCACAGATTGCCATCCTCTCGGCGAATGCCTTTGACAAGGGCCTGGAGAATGACGTGGGCGTCGCCAGCGAAGACTTCATTCTCAAGCCGTTCAAAGTAGCTGAGCTGCTCGAATGGATCGGCCGCAAGCTCGATCTGCAATGGCAGGAGGCGGCCTGCGCAGCCGCACCGGACGGCCTTCTTCAGGCAGCCCCTCGCGAAGCCTCGTCCAGCCTGCCTGCGCGGGAGCTTCTCGAACAACTCGCCCATCAGCTCAAGCTCGGCTACGTGCGCGGCGTGCACAGCGTGCTGGACAAAATCGCCACCGACACACCCGGCCAAAGCTATGCCGAGCCGCTACGACAAATGCTCGCAGACTTCGAACTGGATGCCATGACAATACTGATCAAAAAGGATCTTGATGCCATCACAAGGAATTGATCGCGCCACCCGCCTGGTACTGATCGTCGATGACGTGCCGGAAAACCTCTCGGTACTGCACGATGCTCTGGATGAATCCGGCTACTCGGTGCTGGCCGCCCTCAATGGCGAATCGGCCTTGATCCGCGCGCGCCAGAGCCTGCCGGACATCATCCTGCTCGACGCAGCGATGCCGGGCATGGATGGTTTCGAAGTCGCCAGTCTCCTCAAGGCCGACCTCGCCACCAGCCATATCCCGATCATCTTCATGACTGGCATCACGGAACCCGAGCATATCGTCGCCGCCTTCAAAGCCGGAGGCACCGACTATGTCAGCAAGCCGGTACGCACCAGCGAAGTCATTGCCCGCATCGCCAGCCACCTGCAGAGCGCCCGCAAAACAACACAGGCACGCAGCGCCCTCGACGCCTTCGGCCAGGCCACCATGTCGGTAATTCCGGAAACCGGCCGCGTCACCTGGCAGACCCCGCTGGCCCGTGACCTGCTCGCCCGCTACTTCAACATCCGGATCGATCTGGTGCCGCCCATCGTGCGCAACTGGCTCAGAACCAGCATCGCATGTTTACGCAGCCAACCGGGCACACCACTGCAGCCGCTGAAAGTCATTCATGCCTCCAGCCGCGTCATCTTCAGCCTGCACAGCCAGAGCGCCGATGACGAATGGCTGCTGGTGTTGAGCGAGGAAAATGACAAAAAAAGTTCTGAGCAATGAGTGCTGAGCGGCGCACTCTTGCAGAGCCGCGTCCGGCAAGCTTCTTCGGGCAGGCACAAGGAAGAAAGGAGCCTGGCTGGAACTTTGTCATTAACAAAATTCCAGCCAGCCCCGCTCAATCTGCGCTTCAGCGATCCGTGCGAATCGGACCGAACTCCAGCGGCACCCAGGCATAGCCCTTGGCATCCTTGCGGATATGGCCGATGCCGGGGAAGGGCAAGTGTGCACCGGCAATCTCCCAGCCATTTTTTGTCGCGGTCACGAACAATGCCTTGCGCGTAGCGATTGCCTGTTTCTGGTTCGAGTCAAACTCCAGAGACACCTCTGGCCGTGAAAACTGCACGGCGTGGTTATGCACGATATCGCCCCACACCAGCAGCTGCCTGGCCTTGGAACTGAACAGGTAGGACATATGGCCCGGCGTGTGTCCTTGGGTTGGCACTACGCTGACGCCAGCGAACAATTGCTCACCCGCCTTGAAGCTGCGGAACTTGCCAGCAGCTAGATACGGAGCGGCGGCTTCACGCGCCATCTTGAAGAACGGGCGCTTGTCTTCCGGCGCGGTAGCCGCTGTCGCTTCGCTCAACCAGAAATCCATGTCTTCCTGCGCAGCAAAGACGGTTGCGTTGGGAAATGCCGGCTTGCCATCCTTGTTCAGCAGACCGCACATATGGTCAGGATGCAGGTGCGTCAGCAGCACCGTATCGACATCCTCCAGCGCATAACCAGCCGCGCGGATATTGTCCTGAACCTGGCCAAGAGTCGGCCCAAAGCAGCTGGCCGAGCCGGCATCCACCAGCACCAGACGCCCGCCGGTGTGCACCAGATAGGCATTCACCGCCGTTTGAATACCCTTGATGTCCTTGAGGAACATGCGCGCCAGCAGGCTCTGGATCTGATCGGCACGAATGCCTTTCAGCAGATTGCTGCCCAGATCGACGTAGCCGTCGTACAGCGCGGTAACTTCCATCTCGCCCAGCGCGTGGCGGTAATAGCCCGGCACCTGGGTTTTAAGTTGGGCGGGCGCAGCGGCGGCTGCAGTCAGACTGCCGCTCAGTGCGATCGCGGCAATGCCCAGCAAGGCTGTCTTGCGAGCCCATACAGATACTGATTGGTGATTCATTGTTTTCTCTCCCAGGGTTGATCGTTCCAGAATAGCTGACTGTCACGACATAGGTGGAGCATAACGACGACTGCTTACGCGAAACGCTCAGAATGGCGCGCGAAGTGATCAGCCGGAAGTCCGTTCAGATGGATCAGGCATTGCCGATACGTGAGGGCTCCATCCCGTAACGCTCGGTAAACCGCTTGGTGAAGCTTGAAGCAGACGCATAGCCGACCCGCTGCGCCACCGCCTTGACTGGCAGGCGCGTCGAATACAGTAATTCCAGCGAGCGTGCCAGTCGCGCATTGACGATCACATCGCGCAGGCTGGTTCCTTCAGCCGCGAGATGCCTGCGCAATGTTGCACCGCTCATGCCAAGCGCGTCTTCGATGTCACCCGAGACCCATTCGCGGCTCAGATTCCCGGCCACCAGATTGCGAACGCGTGCCGCCAGACTCTCCACCGGCCGACTGAGCAGACCGTGATAGCCCATCTCGTAGAGGCGCAGCACCACTCCCAGCATGCCGTGACAGGCTTGCGGATAGCGTTCGTGTTGCAGCGACTCGCCCCACTTCAGCAAAGGATCGACCAGCGACTCCAACGGCACCGAAGCGATCGGCCCCGGCTCTGCCTGCACATGGTCAGGAATCAGCTGACGGGCAGCCTCCAGAATATTGGCGCTGATCAACACCCCCAGCGCGACATATTCGCCACTTTCTGCATCGGGAATATTTTCCACATCCACACGGCGTGAGCCCGGCACCAAAAACAACTCCCCCGGCACGCTGCTTATCCATTCACCGCCCTCCAGCGCACGCTTGCGCCCCTGCAGCGGCAGGGCAACAAGCGGACCGGTGACGTCGAAAGCATTCAAACGATGGGAGCTGAGTGCTCGCACACACAGGCACGGGAGCGGCGTCTCGCGACGACTGAGCTCCAGCAGAAGGGCCAGCAGTTGATCCAGACGTGAAGCGGCCGTCACTTGATACATCCTTCCGTTAATCCGGCGCGCGGCAAAATGCCGCGTGTCAAACCGTCAGATTACAGGTCAGCGGAGGCTTTCACTCGCAGTTTCGGCTCGCCGGGTTGCGGGCCGGGAGGACTATGCCCGTGTGCTCGGAGAGCCGCGCCCGACGAGCGTCTTCGGGCAGGCACGCTGGAGAGCCAGTATCAGCAAGCTTCTTCGAGCACCGGCTGCTGAATTGGCAATTTGGCACTACCACCTTGCGCATGCGCTTATCAAGGCGTTTCGTTGAGCCTCACTGCGGGCCTCGACAGGCGAAATGCAAGAATCAGCAAACGGTGGAACAAGAGCACTTCTTGCTTGTCTGATTGAACGCTGCGTACAGAAGGAGCAAGCATGGCGACGACAACGCTCGGACCCGAGCGTCCCAAGGGAATCCTGATCGATCTTGCCGGCGTGCTGCACACGGGCGATACGCCGATTCCTCGCGCGCTGGCTGGCTTGCACCGCCTTCGCATAGCGAACATCCCGCTGCGCTTCCTGACCAACACGACGCGCAGCCCACGCACCACGATTGTGCACAAGCTGGCCATGATGGGTTTCGATATCAAGGAAGAGGAAATCCTCACCGCCGTGCATGCCACGCGACAATATGTGCAAAGCCGTGGTCTGCATCCGCACTGGCTGGTACATCCCGACGTGACAGATGAAACCGGGCCCAGCGCTGCCGAACCCGACGCGGTGGTACTCGGCGATGCCGGCGCCGGCTTCACGTTTGACGCCATGAACACCGCCTTCCGCCTGCTCATGCGCGGCCTGCCGCTGATCGCCATGGCCCGCAACCGCTACTTCCAGGAAGCCGACGGGCTGACCATTGACATGGGCGCCTTTGTCGCCGCGCTGGAATACGCCAGCGGTGTTCAAGCCACCGTCATCGGCAAACCTTCCCCGGCCTTCTTTGCCGCCGGGCTGGCAGATCTTGGCATCCGTGCCGACGAAGCGCTGATGATCGGCGACGATCTGCGCGACGACGTACAAGGCGCCCAGGCGGCGGGCATCCGCGCGATTCTGGTACGCACCGGCAAGTATCGCCCGCAAGACGAAGAAGCCGCAGGCGAGCGGCCCGCAATGATCACCAATAATTTTTCCACAGCGGTCGAGGCCATTCTCAACGGCAGCAGCCTGAGCATGCCGACAACCTAGCCGAAAAATCTCTATGTGCTTGCCTGCGCCGGCGAGCATCACGGCAAACCAATATCATCGCTACTCTCCGCCGACAAGCACTGCAGCAGCAAGCGCAGAGCGGATCTTCAGGCAGCGCCCGGCACCACACACAAGTGCGAAACAACACCGAACATCGAGACCCATGCGCGTTAGGCAATCTGCCGCCCAACTAAGGCTGCAGGATGCTGATGAAATACCCTCACCCGCATCACAATGCGGGTGAGGAGCTCTCAACCGTAGGTTAGCGGCGTACTTTTCCCGCGAAAAACCCAATAGGCGAAGGCTGTGTAGCCGAGAATCACCGGCACAGTAACCACGGTACCGTAGAAAATAACGGTGAGTGCGGGTGTGGAGGCGGCGGCATCCCACAGTGTCATCCGGTCCATGATTACATAGGGATACAGACTGTAGGCCAAACCAAAAAAGCCCATCAGCAAGATCACAATAGCGAGCACGAAGGGCAGCCAGGAAAATTCATCGCGCACTTTTGGCCGCTGCAAAACCCAAGCCAGACCCGCGAGGGCCAGCACACTGATCAGCGGAATCGGCAGCAGAGCAAGGAAGGCGGGCATGGCGAACCACTTCTCACGCACTGTTTCGCTTACCCAGGGCGTGGCGAGCGAAATCAGAAGCAGGCCCAACGCCACCGGAGCAAGGCTGTTGCGTGCCCAGTGGCGCGCCTTGTCCTGCAATGCACCTTCGCTTTTCAGCAGTAGCCAGCAGCCACCCAGCATCACATAGGCGGCCGGCAGGGTGAGTGTGATCAGCAGTGCAAAGGCTTGATGACCTGCGCTCTCGCCGAAGCCGGTGACATAGCGGCCGAGCATCCAGCCTTGGGCCAAGGTAGCCATCAATGAGCCGACAAAGAAGCTCAGGTTCCACAAATGCTTGTGCTGATCACGCGCCTTGACCCGAAAATCGAAGGCCACGCCACGCAGGATCAGGCCGATCAGCATGACCATGACTGGCAGATAGAGCGCGCCGAGGATCTTCCCGTGGGCCTGCGGAAAAGCGATCAGCAGCACGCCTACGCCCAGCACCAGCCAGGTTTCGTTGGCATCCCAGAAGGGGCCAATGGAGGCAATCATGCTGTCTTGCTCCGCATCCGGCGCCAGCGGCAGGAGAAGGCCTATGCCGAGGTCAAAACCGTCTAGCAGTACGTAGAGCAGCATCGCCACGCCGAGGATGACGAAAAAATAGATCGGGAGGAACTGGTCGAAGCTCATGCCGAGACTCCTTTTGCATTGGCAGGCTTGCCGGCCATGTAGAACAGCACGTTGACGTAAGCCACGATCAGCACCAGATAGGTGACCAGATAAGCGGCAAGGGAGACGGCGATGGAAGAAGCCGGCGCAGGGCCTACCAGATCGCGAGTAAACAGCTCACCAAACACCAGATAGGGCTGGCGGCCGATCTCAGTGACATACCAGCCGGCCACGGTGGCCACCCAGCCGGAGAAGGTCATCCCCACCAAACCCCACAACAGAGGACGTGGCAAGGCATTGGCGGCACGACGACGCAAGGCCCACACGCCTGCCCAGCTGGCCGCCAGCATCAGCATGCCCACCCCCACCATGATGCGAAAGCCCCAGAACAACGGCGCGACAGGCGGATGCTTGCCTTCAAACTCGTTCAGTCCACGGATTTCGCCCTCCGGATTGTGGGTGAGGATCAGACTGGCACCTTTGGGAATGCCGATTTCAAAGTGGTTGCTGCGCGTCCTTTCGTCCGGCAGGGCAAATAACAGCAGCGGCGCGCCCTTCTGAGTCTCCCAGACGCCCTCAATGGCGGCCACCTTTTGCGGCTGGTGCGTCAGCGTGTTGAGCCCGTGCATGTCGCCCACGAAAATCTGAATCGGGATCAGGATGGCGCCAGCGATCAGGCCGGTGCGCAGCGCCACGCCGGTGCCCAGCGTTTCGCGGCGGCGCAGGATCTGCCAAGCCGACAGCCCGGCAAGCAGGAAGGACACTGTGAGTCCGGAGGCCAATAGCACATGGCTGAAGCGATAGGGGAAAGAGGGGTTGAAGATAACTGCCAGCCAGCTGGCCACATGGTACTGGCCGCCTTCCACATAAAAGCCCGCTGGCGTCTGCATCCAGGAGTTCAGCGCGAGGATCCAGAATGCAGAAGAAGTGGTGCCCAGCGCCACCATCGCAGTCGCAAACATGTGTACGCGTTCGGAAACCTTGCCTTGGCCGAACAACATCACACCGAGGAAAGTAGCCTCCAGAAAGAAGGCTGTGAGCACCTCATAGCCAAGCAAAGGGCCGGCGATGTTGCCCACGCGCTCCATGAATCCCGGCCAGTTGGTGCCGAACTGGAAACTCATGGTGATACCCGAGACCACGCCCATGGCGAAAGATAGCGCGAACACCTTGGTCCACAAGCGGTAAGCCTCCAGCCAGGCCTCATCACGCGTGGCGATCCAGCGCCAGCGGAAAAAAAGCAGAGCCCAGCACAGCGCGATGGTGATGGTAGGAAAGAGAATGTGAAAAGTGATGTTGGCGGCGAACTGAATGCGCGCCAGCAAGAGGGGGTCGAAGACTTCCATGGTGCTACTCCGGGGGATGTTGCAGGAACTTAGTTTTTGTTGCGCTTGAACTTGTCGGCGAAGTCGAGCAGCTTGTGCACTGTTGCCCCCATACCCATCAGCTTGCTGAGGGTGGCACTATCCAGGCGCTGGACATCGTCGAACCAGGTGGTGAACTGCTCGATCAACGTGTGCATGTCGCGCATCCGCGCTTGGGCATGAAGGTCTTCCTCGCTGCTGACATCCTCCAGCAGGGAACTACGCAGCATTGAGAGCGTGGGCTCAATCTCGCGGCGGCGGCGTTCCTCGGCCAGGGTGCGGAATACCTCCCAGGCATCACCGGGCGCTTCGAAGTATTCGCGGCGATCTCCACTGAAATGACGCAGGCACACCAGTCGCCAGGCCTGCAATTCCTTCAGACCCATACTCACGTTGGAGCGCGAGAACTCAAGCGCCTCGGCGATCTCATCGGCGTTCAGGGGGCGTGGCGAGACATAGATCAGTGCGTAAATCTGGCCTACGGTACGGTTGATTCCCCAGCGGGAACCCATCTCGCCAAAATGGGAAACGAAGGCGCGAACAAGTGGCGTCACGGGCAGACTCTCTGTTAGTTTTTGATCTGCATCAAGACTATCATGAAGTTTCAGAAATTTCTGAAAATTGAGAACACTTCAATTCTGCTCATTGACCTACGCACTCTGACGTATTCATGCGCAGAGCCTGACTCCCTACAGTGGCACCACGCGGCAAGACAACGGGCCGCCAGCACACCATCAACTTGCCAGGGAGTTCTTCAATGCAATCTCGTCGCAGCTTCATCAAGATCTCGGCCCTGTCGGCCGCCATGGCCGTCGCCGGCTTCGCATCCTTCAGCGCGTCTGCCGCTGACACCATCAAGGTTGGCGTGCTGCACTCGCTCTCCGGCACGATGGCAATTTCCGAAACCGTGTTGAAAGACACCGTGTTGATGGCGATTGACGAAATCAACGCCAAGGGCGGCGTGCTCGGCAAGAAGCTTGAGCCGGTCGTCGTCGATCCGGCCTCCAACTGGCCGCTGTTCGCCGAAAAGGCCCGCCAGCTGATTTCCAAGGACAAGGTTGCCGTCACTTTCGGCTGCTGGACTTCGGTGTCGCGCAAGTCGGTGCTGCCGGTCTATGAAGAGCTGAACAGCCTGCTCTTCTACCCGGTGCAGTATGAAGGTGAAGAACTGTCGAAGAATGTGTTCTACACGGGGGCCGCGCCGAATCAGCAAGCCATCCCGGCCGTGGAGTATCTGATGAGCAAGGACGGCGGCGGCGCGAAAAGATTCGTGTTGCTGGGCACCGACTATGTCTATCCGCGCACCACCAACAAGATCCTGCGCGCCTTCCTGAAATCCAAGGGTGTGGCCGAGGCCGACATCATCGAGGAATACACCCCCTTCGGTCACAGCGATTACCAGACCATCATCGCCAAGATCAAGAAGTTCTCCTCTGAAGGCAAGAAGACCGCGGTCATCTCGACCATCAATGGCGATTCGAACGTGCCCTTCTACAAGGAACTGGGTAACCAGGGCCTGAAGGCCAGCGACGTGCCGGTCGTGGCGTTCTCGGTGGGTGAAGAAGAATTGCGCGGCGTGGATACCAAGCCGCTGGTGGGCCACCTGGCCGCCTGGAACTACTTCATGAGCGTGAAGAACCCGACCAACACCGCTTTCGTGAAGCAGTGGAGCGACTACGCCAAGGCCAAGGGCATCGCCGGCCACAAGGACAAGCCGCTAACCAATGACCCGATGGAAGCCACCTACATCGGCATCAAGATGTGGGCACAAGCGGTCGAGAAGGCCAAGAGCACCGACACCGACAAGGTGATCGCGGCGATGGCCGGCCAGACTGTGAAGGCTCCGGGCGGCTTCGTTTCCACCATGGACATGAAAAACCATCACCTGCACAAGCCGGTGTTCATCGGCGAGATCAAGGCTGACGGTCAGTTCAAGGTGGTGTGGAAGACGCCAGGTCCGGTCAAGGCTCAGCCCTGGAGCCCCTTCGTAGAAGGCAACGACAAAAAGAAGGATGAGCCGGAAAAGAAGTAAGCACTTGGTATAAATCTGCTGCGCGGGGCAATCTCGAAACTCCGGTGCTCAACGTATTCACATACGTTTCCGCTCCTCGTTTCGACCTTGCTCCCGCTCGCGACGATTTCTCCCTAAGCGCTACGCCCGCCCTGCGCCGAAAAAGCAAAGGGCGAGTCTGGTTCAAGAGGCGTTTCTCTGCTCGGGGAAGCGCAACACATATCTGTGACCCGCCATGACCTTCATGCGCCCCGCTTTCCTCGCTCTGCTGACCCTGGCCCTTTGCGCCATCAGTCCGGCCAGCTTCGCCAAACCCGCGCCCGAACTGGTTCTCCAGCTTGTCATCGGCGACAACGATGCGAAGGTCGCCGCACTCTATGCGATTGCCGGCAGTGCCGATCCCGAAGCCCTGCCGATCCTCGAAGCCCTGCGCGACGACACGCTCAAATCCCTGGGCGGCAAGCAAGCCATCATCTATGACGGCGAAACTGCTGTTGATGCAATTACCGGCGCAAAACTGGCCAAGGTGCCGGACGAACTCGAAGACGTGGTCAGCAATGGTCGTGTCACCAATGCCCTTGAAGGCGCCCTCGCCGCGCTCGACCTGATTTCGCCCGACAAGGCGCTGCGTCTGGCCGCCGTGAAGCAGCTGCAGAACTCGGCCAATCCGGCCATCCTGCCGCTGCTGGAGAAGGCTCTTGCGATTGAAGCGGACCCGCACATCATCAAATTGCTGCGCCTGACCCAGGCCGCAGCCCAGTTGCAGCACCCGGACAAGACAGTACGCCTGGCGGCGATTGCCACGCTGGGCGCCAGCGGCGAGCCTAACGCCAAGCAGCTTCTCGTCGCCCTGCTGGAAAAGGACGGCGCCACACCCAAGGAGCCGGATGAAGCCATCCGTGTCGCCGCCCAGCAAGGCATCAACACCATCAACTCGCAACTCAAGCTTGGCGAGGCGCTGGGCGGACTGTTCACCGGCATTTCGCTGGGCAGCATTCTGCTGCTTGCGGCACTGGGTCTGGCGATTACCTACGGTCTGATGGGCGTGATCAACATGGCCCATGGCGAGCTGATCATGATTGGCGCCTACGCCACTTACGTCGTGCAGAATCTGGTGCGCAACTACGCGCCGGAGCTCTTCGAGTTCTATCCCTTGCTGGCCATTCCGGTGGCATTCATGACCTCCGCCCTGATGGGTGTGCTGATGGAGCGCCTGGTGATTCGCTTCCTCTACGGTCGCCCGCTGGACACGCTGCTGGCTACCTGGGGCATCAGCCTGATGCTGATCCAGCTGGTCCGCACGGTATTCGGTGCGCAGAACGTGATGGTCGAAAACCCCGCCTGGCTGTCGGGCGGCGTGCAGGTGATGGGCAATTTGATGCTCCCCTACAACCGCCTCGCCATCATTGCTTTCGCCATCATTGTCGTGATCAGCATGACCCTGATCCTGACCCGCACGCGGCTCGGCCTGTTTGTCCGCGCCGTCACTCAGAACCGCCAGATGGCGAGCTGCGTCGGCGTTGCCACCCCGCGCGTCGACACCCTAGCCTTCGGGCTCGGCTCCGGCGTGGCCGGGCTGGCCGGCTGCGCGCTGAGCCAGGTCGGCAATGTCGGGCCGGATCTGGGTCAGGGCTACATCATCGATTCCTTCATGGTCGTGGTGCTCGGCGGCGTTGGTCAGCTCGCCGGCACGGTGTATGCCGCACTCGGTCTGGGCGTGCTCAACAAGCTGCTGGAAGGCTACGCCGGCGCTGTACTCGCGAAGATTGCGGTGCTTGTCTTCATCATCATCTTCATCCAGAAACGGCCACAAGGCCTGTTCGCGATGAAGGGCCGGTTTGTAGAAAACTGAGCGCGGAACAATAAGCCATGAACAAAACCCTCACATCCCGACTTTTCGGCCCCAAAGCCTGGACCGCCCTCACCACCTTTGCGGCACTGATGCTGGTGATCGTGCCTTTGCTGAATCTGGCGGTACCCGAAACCAGTGCCCTGCACCTGTCCACCTACTGGGTCACGCTGACCGGCAAGATCATGTGCTACGCCATCGTCGCGCTGGCCATGGATCTGGTCTGGGGCTACACCGGCATCCTCTCGCTGGGCCACGGAGTGTTCTTCGCGCTGGGCGGCTACGGCATGGGCATGTATCTGATGCGGGCCATCGGCCGCGAGGGCAACTACCAGAGCGATCTGCCGGATTTCATGGTCTTCCTGAACTGGAAGGAACTGCCCTGGTACTGGCAGGGCACCGAGCACTTCCTCTGGGCCCTGTTGCTGATCGTGCTGGTGCCGGGCCTGCTGGCTTTCATCTTCGGCTACTTCGCCTTCCGTTCGCGCATCAAGGGCGTGTATTTCTCGATCATCACGCAAGCCATGGCCTATGCCACGATGCTGCTGTTCTTCCGTAACGAAACCGGCTTCGGGGGCAACAACGGCTTCACCGACTTCAAGCGCATCCTCGGCTTCTCGATCACTGCACCGGAAACCCGCATCGTGCTTTTCGGCCTGACCGCTGCTGCGCTGATCGGCTTCCTGCTGCTGGGGCGCCTCATCGTCACCAGTAAGCTCGGGCGAGTGCTGGCGGCGATCCGCGATGCCGAATCGCGCGTCATGTTCTCCGGCTACAACCCCCTGCCCTACAAGCTCTTCATCTGGACCCTGTCGGCCGTGATCTGCGCGATTGCCGGCGCCTTGTATGTGCCGCAGGTCGGCATCATCAATCCCGGTGAAATGAGCCCCGCCAACTCCATCGAGATCGCCATCTGGACCGCTGTGGGCGGGCGCGGCAGCCTGATCGGCCCGCTGATCGGGGCTGGCCTCATCAACATTCTGAAGAGCTGGTTCACGGTGGCGTTTCCCGAATACTGGCTGTATTTCCTCGGCTTGATTTTCATCCTCGTGACCCTATGGCTGCCGCGCGGCGTGCTGGGTCAGGTGCAGAGCTGGTTCAGCAAGAAAGAGGAACGGGCATGACTGAAAATTTCTACCCTCTCCCCCAACCCCTCTCCCTTAAAGGGCGAGGGGAGCCTCAAGCCCTTGCTGCGCAAGAGTTAAAAGGATGCCCCGCATGAACGCTGCAGCTACAACGGAAAAGAAACCCGGCCTGCCAATCTCCGGCGCCGAAAGCGCCTTCGACCGCGCCGTCGGTCTGGAACGCCCGGTTGATTCGACCCAGCTGGACACCACGCACGGCGTGATCCTGTATCTGGAAGGCATTACCGTTTCCTTCGACGGCTTCAAGGCCATCAACAATCTGAACCTCGCCATCGACAAAGGTGAGCTGCGTTCCATCATCGGCCCCAATGGCGCCGGCAAGACCACCATGATGGACGTGATCACCGGCAAGACACGCCCCAGCGCCGGCACCGCCTATTTCGGCCAGACCATCGACCTGACCAAGCTCAACGAAGCACAGATCGCCCACACCGGCATCGGTCGCAAGTTCCAGAAACCGACCGTTTTCGAAGAACTGACCGTGTTCGAGAATCTTGAACTGGCGATGAAGACCGACAAGGGCATCTGGTCGAGCCTGTTCTTCAAGCTCACGGGAGAAGCCCGTAGCAAGGTCGAACAGAAACTCGAACTCATCCGCCTCAAGGATCAGGCCCATCGCCCGGCAGGTCTGCTCTCGCACGGCCAGAAACAATGGCTTGAAATCGGCATGTTGCTGATGCAGGAGCCGCTCCTGCTGCTGCTGGATGAACCTGCGGCGGGCATGACCGACGAGGAAACCGAACGCAGCGGCGAACTCTTTCTGGAACTGGCCGGGGACTACACCCTGGTCGTGGTCGAGCACGACATGGATTTCATCAAGCAGATCTCCGCACGCAACGGCAAGGTGACCTGCCTGCACGAAGGCAGCGTGCTCGCTGAAGGCTCGCTGGAGCAGGTACAGAACGATGAACGGGTGATTGAGGTGTATCTGGGAAGATGAGTGGGGCACTGGCCGTAGGGTGGGCTCGGTGAGCCCACGCGGTTCGTGGAAATCAACGCGTGGGCTCACCGAGCCCACCCTACCGAAGATGTGAGCAACGCGATGTTGAACATAGAAAATCTGAACCAGTACTACGGCGGCAGCCACACTCTGCGCGGCGTCTCGCTCGCCCTCAAGCAAGGCGAAGTCACCACCCTGCTGGGGCGCAACGGCGTAGGCAAGACCACCCTGCTCAAATGCCTGATGGGCCTGCTGCCGGTCGCCAAAGGCTCGGTCAGTTTTGATGGCAAGAACATCACCAAAACCGCGCCGTATGCCCGCGCCGCACTGGGCATGGCCTATGTGCCACAGGGCCGCGAAATCTTCCCTCGCCTCACTGTAGAAGAAAACCTGTTGATGGGTCTCGCCAACGGCAAGGCCTCACGCGGCGTGCCGGGCTACATCTACGAGATGTTCCCGGTGTTGAAAGACATGCTCAAGCGGCGCGGCGGCGATCTATCCGGCGGCCAGCAACAGCAGCTCGCCATCGGCCGTGCGCTGGTCATGCGCCCCAAGCTGCTGATCCTCGATGAACCCACCGAAGGCATCCAGCCCTCCATCATCAAGGACATCGGCTCCGCCATCCGCAAGCTGGCCGAAGGGGGAGAAATGGCCATCCTGCTGGTCGAACAGTATTATGATTTCGCCGAATCGCTGGCCGATCAATATGCGGTCATGGGCCGTGGTGAAATCATCAAGGCCGGGCCGGGCAGCGAGATGCAGGAACAGAATGTAAAGAGTCTGGTGGCAATTTGACGCAATCGTGACAGTAGGGTGGGTTAGCCGTAGGCGTAACCCACCGATCACAATAATTTCCGGGCGTAAAACGCCCGCATGCTTACAACCGGTGGGTTACGCTTCGCTAACCCACCCTACGCGACCCACGCAAGCTGCATGAACGCATTAACCGACGCGATCCTCCTGCAAGAACACTCTCATCAGCAAGGCTGGCAGGCTTCGCTCGACCTGCGTGTCGCCTCGCGTGAGAGCCGCAGCGTGCTGGCGCACAACCTGCATCAGGGGCCGCTGCGCGTGCAGAAGGCGCTGTACCCCGAAGGCGATGCGGTCTGCCAATTGCTGATCCTGCACCCACCGGCCGGAATTGCTGGGGGCGACCAGTTACGTATCACGCTGGACGTCGAGACAGGCGCCCACGCCCAGGTCACCACGCCCGGTGCGGGCAAGTGGTATCGCAGCAAGGGGCCGCTGGCGACGCAAGATATCAATCTGAATATCGCCGCCGATGCCACGCTGGAATGGCTGCCACAAGAGGTGATCATTTTCGATCAGGCGCGCGCGCGTGCCACAACTACCATCAGCCTCGCCGAAGGCGCCCGCGCCATCGGCTGGGACATCCTGTGTCTGGGCCGTCAGGCCAGCGGCGAAGCCTTCGATCACGGCTCATTTCGTCAGCACCTGCGCCTGCAGCGCCCGGACGGCACGCCACTTTGGCAGGAAGCCATGCATCTGCAGGGCAGCGACGCCGCCATGCAGTCTGCCGTCGCCCTGAAGAACTACACTGTTTTCGGGACGCTCTGGCTGGCCGGAGTGAACGCAAAATCGGCGCCCGAGACGGCCTTGACCGAAGCCCTGCGCAGCATCAACATCGCCGAAGGCGAATGTGGCATATCGGCCCTGCCGGATGTCACTGTCGTGCGCTTGCTGTCACACTCCAGTGAAGCGGCGCGTCAGTATTTCGAAGCCATCTGGGCCTTGGCCCGGCCCCATGTATTGCAACGCGAGGCAGTACCGCCTCGCATCTGGAGAACCTGAATGGAACTCACCCCCCGCGAAAAAGACAAACTGCTGATCTTCACCGCCGGCCTGCTCGCCGAGCGTCGCAAGGCCCGTGGCCTCAAGCTCAATTACCCGGAGTCGGTTGCTTTCATTTCCGCCGCCATCATGGAAGGCGCGCGCGACGGGCGCAGCGTGGCCGAACTGATGCACTACGGCACGACACTCCTGTCGCGCGCCGACGTCATGGACGGGATCGCCGAGATGATTCCCGAAATCCAGGTGGAAGCCACCTTCCCGGACGGCACCAAACTCGTCACGGTTCACAATCCAATTATTTAATCAGAGGAGACTCACATGAAACGCAGCCTGCTAGCTCTCATCGCTCTGTTCCCTGCCCTGGCTTCTGCCCACATCGGCGCGGATGCCGGCATCCATCACGGCTCGGCTTTCATCATCGGCTTTACCCATCCCTTCACCGGGCTGGATCACATGGCCGCGATGATCATGGTCGGGGTGTGGAGCATGCTCGCCTTCAGCCATAGCTCGCGCGCATCGCTGGCAGCTCCGGCCGCTTTTGCCGGCCTGCTGCTGATTGGTGGCCTGCTCGGCTTCACAGGCATGGCATTCGGTGCGCTTGAGCCGATGATCGCCGCTTCGCTGCTGGTACTGGGCCTGATGGTCGCACTGCGCGTGAAGCTGCCGGCGCTGGTCGGTGCGCTGATTGTCGGCGCCTTCGCCGTTTTTCATGGCATCGCCCACGGCACAGAACTGCCTGTAGACCGGGCACTGGCGGCCCTCTCCGGCATGCTGCTGGGCACCCTGCTGCTGCACGTCGGAGGGATGGCACTGGCCCGCTTTGGTCTGGAGCGCAATGTCTGGTTGCCGCGTATCACCGGAGCCGTTGTTGCCCTGTTCGGTCTGAGCCTGCTGGCAGCCTGATACGCTTATAAAAGCCGGGAGAGGGCGCTTGCTTACCCTCTCCCCTAGCCCCTCTCCCCGAACGGGAGAGGGGAACGTAATGCGCCGCTTTTGCGGCGGAAAGGAAATCATGATCCCTGGTGAACTTTTCGTCGATGAGGGCGAGCACGAACTCAATGTCGGTCGCCGCACCCAATCGCTCAGCGTAGCGAATACCGGCGACCGGCCGATCCAGATCGGCTCGCACTACCACTTTGCCGAAACCAACGCGGCGCTGAGTTTCGATCGCGTCGCCGCGCACGGCATGCGCCTGAACATCGCCAGTGGCACGGCGGTGCGCTTTGAGCCGGGCCAGAGCCGCACGGTGGAACTCGTTGATTACGCCGGCGAGCGCAAGGTGTATGGCTTCCGCGGCCTGGTACAGGGCAGCTTGTAATTCGTAGGGTGGGTTCGGAGCGTAGCGACAACCCACCAGCCGAACTTTGCAATTAATGAATTGATACATCGGTGGGTTGCTTCGCGAACCCACCCTACGGGGAACCACCATGGCAACAATCTCCCGCCGCGCCTATGCGGAAATGTTCGGCCCCACCGTCGGCGACCGCCTGCGTCTGGCCGATACCGACCTGATTATCGAGGTTGAAAAAGACTTCACCATCCTCGGCGAGGAAGTGAAATTCGGTGGAGGCAAGGTGATCCGCGATGGCATGGGCCAGAGCCAATTGCCTGCCGCTGAAGTGGCCGATACGGTGATCACCAATGCGCTGATCATCGACCACTGGGGCATCGTCAAAGCCGACATCGGCATCAAGAACGGCTACATCAGCGGCATCGGCAAGGCCGGCAATCCGGACGTACAACCCGGCGTGACGATTGCCATCGGCGCGGCCACCGAGATCATCGCCGGCGAAGGCCAGATCATCACGGCCGGCGGCATCGACACCCACATTCACTTCATCTGCCCGCAGCAGATCGACGAAGCACTCATGAGTGGCGTGACCACCATGATCGGCGGCGGCACCGGCCCGGCCACGGGTACCTTTGCCACCACCTGCACGCCCGGCCCCTGGCACATCGCGCGCATGCTGCAGGCGGCAGACGCCTTCCCGATGAATCTGGGCTTTCTTGGCAAGGGTAATGTGAGCCTGCCCGGCCCGGCGGCCGAGCAGATCGAAGCCGGTGCGATTGGTTTGAAGCTGCACGAGGACTGGGGCACCACGCCAGCGGCCATCGACAATTGCCTGGCGGTGGCCGAGAAGTACGACGTGCAGGTCGCCATCCACTCCGACACGCTCAACGAATCCGGCTTTGTGGAAGACACCGCCGCCGCCTTCAAAGGCCGCACCATCCACACCTTCCACACCGAAGGCGCGGGTGGCGGTCACGCGCCAGACATCGTCAAACTCGCCGGCATGAAGAACGTGCTGCCCAGCTCGACCAACCCGACCCGGCCTTACACCGTCAACACCATCGACGAGCATCTGGACATGCTCATGGTCTGCCATCACCTGGATTCCTCGATTGCCGAGGACGTGGCCTTCGCGGAATCGCGCATCCGCCGCGAAACCATCGCTGCCGAAGACATCCTGCACGACATCGGCGCACTCTCCATGATGTCGTCCGACTCGCAAGCCATGGGCCGCGTCGGTGAGGTCATCATCCGCACCTGGCAGACCGCACACAAGATGAAGCAGCAGCGCGGCGCCCTGAAAGGCGATGGCGCGAAGAATGACAACTTCCGCGCCAAGCGCTACATCGCCAAATACACCATCAACCCGGCCATCGCCCACGGTATCAGCCATGTCGTCGGCTCGGTCGAGGTCGGAAAATTCGCCGATCTGGTGGTATGGCGTCCCGCTTTCTTCGGCGTAAAACCCTCCACCATCATCAAGGGCGGCATGATCGCCGCTGCCGCAATGGGCGACGCGAATGCCTCAATCCCCACGCCACAGCCGGTGCACTACCGCCCGATGTTCGGCAGCTTCGGCGGCGGTTTGAAGACCTCGCTGACTTTTGTCTCACAGGCCTCGCTGGACAAGGGCACGCTCACCGGCTTGGGTCTCGCCAAGCCGCTGGTCGCAGTAAAGAACATCCGTAGCGTCACCAAGGCCGACATGATTCACAACGACTGGTGTGGCGACATCCAGGTCGATCCGGAAACCTACGAAGTGCGTGCCGATGGCGAACACCTGGTGTGCGAACCGGCGACTTCACTGCCGATGGCACAGCGTTACTTCCTGTTTTAATTCCGGGAATAGAGACAACAATGCTTGCAAAGCAAAAACGACTCCGAAAGTTTGCACTTAACCTGGATAGGTACGATTGGCCCAACGAATTTGGTTACGACTTATACCTTCGTTCCCGAGCTCTCTGCAATTTTGTTGAACGAGAACTTATCAAGACAGAAGTTTTTTTTGATTCATCGAAGTTGGTACTTAACGGCGCAAAAACTGACAGATTTGATTTTAAGGTCAACTCTTTTGGAGTTGCCTGCCTAAGGGCTCCATTTGATGAAATATCCTATAGAGCCAAAACAGAGGCAATTGATGTTTTTGCTTTCATGCGAACATTCATAAGAACCTGCATTTCAGGGATTTCTGCAGAAAAATCGTACAACCTGACTCCCGTTCTTGATGCTGTTGATAAATTCTTTGATGGCCACTGTGTTAACGAATGGCTCTATCAGAGTAAAACTATTATTCGAAAGAAGCTGGTCGCAAAACTGATTTGCCGAATCTCACAACATCACTTCACTCTGACGCTTGCAACCGAACGGGACGGACAAGCCGAACATTCAACATTAATCTTGAGTACTGATCCAGATCCGCTTGCTTACCACTACGAATTCAAGGACATGAAATTACACGACAACAAGCTGATTATCACTAATCGCAAAAACGGCATCTTGTGTGAAATTCCAGTCACATCACTTGTTCAGCCAATCTAAACCAAACAGACATACTTCCTGATCACGAACACTAATTTTGAAATTGCTTTTTTCACCATGCTCCTAATCGAATCCCTCTACACTGGCACTGCGCCAGCCACCGAACAGCTGATCCTCGACTTCGACGCGCGCACCAAGACCCGGCTGCGCACGCAATTGGCGTCCGGCGAGGAAGTGGGCCTGTTTCTGCCGCGTGGCGGCATCCTGCGCGGCGGCGACAAATTGCAGGCGCAGGACGGACGCATCGTTGAGGTGGTCTCTGCGCCCGAAGCCCTGGTCGAAGCGCGTTGCGCCAGCGCCTTCGAACTGGCGCGCACCGCCTATCACCTGGGCAATCGCCACGTCGCCGTGCAGGTCTGCGAGGGTGCGCTGCGCATCCAGCAGGATCACGTGCTGGAACACATGCTGACTGGCCTGGGCGCCGAACTTACGCATCTCGATGCGCCTTTCGAACCCGAAGCCGGCGCCTATGCCTCGGGCCATCATCATGCGGAACGCGGCGCCACCGAGGCGAAGATTCATGTCATGGGCGGAGCGCATGGTTGAGCGGGCCTTGATGAAGGCTAAAAGCCGAAATTCACAAATACGCTCTCAAACGGCGTCTCCCTGCCAAACCGTTACACTTCGCCGCGCCGAGCCAGAACGGCTCCTTCCCCCTTGCAGGGGGAAGGTTGGGATGGGGGTTGTCTCGCTCAACAAAGCCAGCTCTGGATTTGACGCATTTACCCCCACCCTCGCCCTCCCCCTGGAAGGGGGAGGAAATGTTCGGGTCTGCCGAACTCAGTACACAAGTGGCTCGGCTTTTCAGCATGGAATAGCCCACCTGAAGACCCGCACCCAGCGGACATCTTCAGGCAACCATGCTGAACAAGTCCGTCCAGTAAACCTATCCACAGCACCTACCTGTAGAGGATTACTGCATGCGGCTCTCCAGACAGGCCTTGCGGCATGAACCTGCAACTCGTGCGCCTGCTGCATCTGGCCAGCCCGGCCCTGCCCGTCGGCGCCTTCTCCTATTCGCAAGGTCTGGAATGGGCTGTCGAATCCGGCGCGGTCACGACCGAAGCCGCCGCCCAACTCTGGATTCACGACGCCCTGCACTTCGCCTTGGCCCGCTGCGAGGCACCGGCCCTGATCGCCCTGCTGCGCGCCTGGAAGGCCGGCGACACTGCCGAAGTTGCCCGTCTGAATGCCGAGTTCATCTCCACCCGCGAAACCGCCGAACTGCGCGCCGAAACCCTGCAGATGGGCTATTCGCTGGCGCGCCTACTGCGCGACCTGCCAGACACGCCCGGAACCAGCAAAACCGCTTTGCTTGATCTGCGCGAAATTGCCTTCCCCACGCCTTGGGCCGCAGCGGCCGCGCACTGGCAGATTGATGAACTGGAAGCCGCCACCGCCTACCTGTGGGCCTGGCTGGAGAATCAGGTCATGGCCGCTGTGAAGCTCGTACCTCTGGGCCAGACCGCCGGCCAGCGCATGCTCGTGGCACTGGCCGAAGACCTGCCCGCGCTGGCGACCGAAGCCCAGCGCCGCGCCGATGAACAAGACTGGGAAAACTTCACCCCCGGCATGACGCTGGCGAGCTGTCAGCACGAAATCCAATACACCCGACTTTTTCGTTCCTGAAGGATGACCATGCACGCGCCATCTGCGAGAAAAATATTGCAGGATCAGCCGCTCACCGGACCGAACATTCGCAGCATCATGCGCAGAATTTTCCCGAAGAGAAATGACTACGTCTCCGACATAACACTCTTTGAGGAATTGCTTCCAGAACTTGCTCGCTTCGAAATCACGACACGCGGGCAGCTAAAACGTCTCTTGACCAAGTACCGACGCGCACTGCTCACCGACGACAGAAGCCCTCTTTCAAGCGTGGAGCAAAAATACTATTGCGAGTGGTTTGGAGCAGAACACACCAAAAATGCCATCAAAAGGCAGTACTGGTTTGGCTATCCGGCGCTTGTTCGAAATGCCCTAGAAAGCAAATTCGGGGAGCAGGCGGAAGTCTGGTCAGATGAACCAGAAAGCTTATTGAGTACGTAAACGCAGCACTTCACTAACTACGACTGACCTGACCAAAAATGACCCAATCCCAACCCCTGCGCATCGGCATCGGCGGGCCCGTCGGCTCCGGCAAGACGGCCCTGACCCTAGCCCTGTGCATCGCCCTGCGCGACAAGTACAACATCGCGGTCGTGACCAACGACATCTACACGGCGGAGGACGCGCAGTTTCTGGTGCGTAATGAAGCCCTGCCGGCCGAGCGCATTCTGGGCGTGGAAACCGGCGGCTGCCCGCACACGGCGATCCGCGAAGATGCTTCGATCAATCTAGAGGCGATCGACCGCCTGAATCAGCGCTTCCCGGGGCTGGAAATCATTTTTGTGGAAAGTGGTGGTGACAATCTGGCGGCGACCTTCTCGCCCGAGCTGTCGGATTTGACCTTGTATGTAATCGACGTGTCGGCCGGCGACAAGATTCCGCGCAAGGGCGGGCCGGGGATCATGAAGAGCGATCTGCTGGTGATCAACAAGATCGATCTGGCGCCGATGGTCGGCGCCTCGCTGGAGGTGATGGATCGCGACTCGAAGAAGATGCGCGGCAGCAAACCCTTCGTCTTCAGCAATCAGAAGACCGGTCAAGGGCTGGCCGAGATCATTGCCTTCATCGAAACGCAGGGCATGCTGCACGCGGTCTGATCAGCGGCGCTTGCCGCTGCGGCAGATCCCCGTTTTCGGGTCTCTGGGATTGAACCACAGCTCCTTGCGGCTCAAGGGGGTCTGCGATGAAAGCATCGGATTTTCGATCTCGATGATGCGACGCGAACACAAGTCGGCACGCGCGATGACCTCTGCATTGAACTGAAGCATCAGCTTGCGCAGACTACCATCGCGCACCATCGACTCCATGCCTTCTTCGATGCGTTGAGCCAGACGTGGCGCCTTGGGCGAAATAAAGACATAGGTTGGCAGCGGCAGATTCAGCAGCAGAGTCTTTTCAATGGCCAGCTCCGGGGCCTTTTCATGCCAAGTATCGTATTCAGAAAAGGCTTCATTCAAGCTGCGCGGGAAGTAGTCCGTGCGCTCGCGCAGCAGCATTTTCAGACTTGCCTCGTAGTTCTCAGCGGGGGCAATCGAAAAACCGCCCATTTCGGCCACCTTGCGCGAAGCCCAGCCGGCACCGACGCTCATGCGCAAGGCCTTCAGATCCTCCACCGTGCGCACGGCAGCCAATCTGGCCTGTGCATCACTGCGGATCAGCGCAATGCGCAAACCCGATAAGCCCATGTCGATCGGAATCCGGATCGTAATGAGCTTCTCCTCCCAGGCGGGCTGGGTGGCAACCATGGCTATGTTCTGAATTTCCCCGAGCAGCAATTCCTGCAGCATGCGCTCGCGCGTCGAACTCAACGTCCCCTGCACATAGCGATAAGGGCCATAACGTTTTTCTGTGCGTTTGAGCGCCTCATCGACAACGGTGATCTTGAAATCCGAGACAGTGCCCTTGGCCGGGTCTGTTCCCTGCAGGAGAATCACGTCTTCAGCTTGCGCCAAGCCTGCATGGGCGAGCCCTGCAATTAGCAGGCAGGACAACAGCGATCTCAGGTGCGTCATCAATCTGGGGCTCCGAAGGTCATTTCGGCACCCGGGCAAGCAGCCCGGGCGGTACGGAGTCGACGCGCAGCAGCTCCAATCTGCGTGCGTCCGACAACCGGCTCCCTCAATCTAGCAGCTAATTACAAGATTCTCGTTCCCGCATGGACGGTTTGCATTGATTTAACACTCCCGGACTCAAGCGCGACCCTGCGGCTACTTATCCGCCTACTCATCCAGATCCAGCTCAAAGCCCGGCCGGCGCGGCACGGTCAGCGGATCGCAGCTGATCGGGCGATAGATCTCGACACGGTCGCCTGCGCGCAGCGCAGCTTCCAGCTTCACCGCCTTGCCGAATACGCCGACACGCTGGGCGTTCAGATCGATATGCGGATAGAGCGCGAGGATGCCGCTCTTGTGGATCGCGTCCTGCACGCTGGCGTCATCGGCCACGTCAATGTTAAGCCAGGTCTGGCCAGCGGGTTCGGTGTAGGCAACGGCAACTTTCATTTCGCTCTCCCTCTCAGACACTGCAATGTGCGGCCGCATCCGGCGTCGCACAGCCACGCTTGGCCAGACGCTGATCGACCATGCGCTTTACGACCAGCAACATGCCCAGCACCAGAAAGCCCCCCGGCGGCAGGATCATCATCAGCACGCCGGAGTAATTCGGGATCACTTTCACTTCGAGGAATGAAAAACTCGGCCCGAGCAACAGACTGGCTTGTGCAAACAGTGTGCCCGCGCCGATCAGTTCGCGCACCAGACCCATGATCGTCAAGGCCAGCGTGAAGCCCAGGCCCATCGCCAGCCCGTCAATGGCCGATGCCTTAACGCCATTCTTGAAAGCAAACGCCTCGGCCCGGCCAAGAATTGCGCAGTTCACGACAATCAGGGCGATGAACAAGCCCAATACTTTGTGCAAGTCATGCAGCCAGGCGTTCAGCGACATATCCACGAGGGTCACCAGCGTGGCAATCACCACCACGAAGATCGGGATGCGCACCTGATCGCTGACCAGATTGCGGATCGCCGAGATCAACATGTTCGACACCACCAGCACCGCCGTGGTCGCCAGACCCATGCCCAATCCATTGGTGCCGGAGGTCGTCACCGCCATCGCCGGGCACATCGCCAGCAACTGGGCGAAGACCACGTTCTGGTCCCACAGCCCGTCACGAAACAGCTTGCCCGTTGTCACCGATTCGCAATTCATGGTTTCTCTCCTGCAATTTCAGTACGATGCGCTGCGTAGAATTCCAGCGCTTCCTTCACCGTCTTGACCACGGTGCGCGGCGTGATGGTGGCACCAGCGAACTGATCGAACTCGCCGCCATCTTTTTTCACCCCCCAACGCGCAGTGCCCAGCGCCTTGCCTTCGAAAGCGTGCACCCAAGGCGATTTGGCCACCTCGATCTTGTCACCCAGACCCGGCGTTTCAGCGTGCTTGAGGACGCGCACACCCTGCACCACGCCTTCGGCATTCAGGCCAACGAGAATCACGATATCCCCGGCATAGCCGCGCGCGCGGTGCTGGAAAACCGCCGCCGAGTAAACGCCGGCCTTGCGCCCGCGATACACCGTCACCGGCTTGCCGCCAAGACCGTCGATGCTCACCGTGTCGGCCAGCAGGTTGTTGTCCGCCATGCCTTCCGGCAGCACCTGTACCAGCGAGGCCTTCAGGTCATCTTCTGCCGCCTGAGCAATCGCCGGCAGGGTCAGGTGGTTGGCCAGCATCAGCGCCGCGCCGGTCAGCACCGTGGCCAGCGCCAGCGAAACGCCGTGATAGCCGATCTTGTCCCGCAGAATCGCGAGTTCCATGTCACTTCCCCCCGCTCTTCAAAACAATCGGTAGGCCCTTGAAATCGCGGCCATACACGCGTGGCTTCACCAGGCGGTCAATCGCCGGGGTCAGCGCATTCATCAGCAGCACCGCAAAGGCCACACCTTCCGGATAACCGCCGTAGCTGCGGATCACCCAGGTCAGGAAACCGCAGCCGAGGCCGAACACGATCTGCCCGGCACGCGAGGTGGGCGAAGAGACGTAGTCCGTCGCAATGAAGAAGGCGCCCAGCATTGCCGCACCGGACAGCACATGCGTGCCCGCATCCAGGTAGCGCGCCGGATTGATGCCATGTGCAATCGCCGCCGGCACGGCAATCGCCGCCAGCATGGCGAGCGGGATATGCCAGGTGATGATGCGCATCAGCATCATCGCTACGCCACCGGCCGCAATCAGCAGCACGGCGGTTTCGCCCATGCTGCCGGGGCGTGCACCACTGAACGAGGTGGGCAAACCGTTGGCAAATACATGCAGCAGATTCACACCGCGCGACAACTCGCTCTTGGCCTGACCCAGCAAGGAGGCACTGGACATCGCGTCCGGAATCGCGCCGCCGCCGAAGGTCACCTGCAGCGCATCCAGCAGGCCGGGCGCATGGGCCGCCGTCATCGGCATCACCCAGGCCGTCATCTGCACCGGGAAGGACACCAGCAAGGCTACCCGCGCGATCATTGCCGGGTTGAAAAGATTCTGCCCTACACCACCGAACACCTGCTTGCCGATGACCGTAGCGAACAACCCACCGAGCACGCCAATCCACCAGGGCGCCCAGGGTGGCAGCGACATCGCCAGCAGCCAGCCGGTGAGGATGGCCGAGCCATCAAACAGCGTGCTGTTCACCGGCTTGTTCATCAGGCGCAAACAGATGGCTTCACCCGCCAGCGCCGCCGCGATGGTGACGATCCACAAGCTCAGCGCCGGCAAACCGAAGAACCAGAAGCCGCACAGCGTGGCCGGGGCCAGCGCCAACATCACCTTGGCCATCACGGCAGTGATGCTGCCCTGTGCCTGTGCGTGCGGCGAAGCTGCGACGGCGGGCAAAGCAGAGGAAATGGATGTATTCATATCGAGCTCTCCTGTGAACCTGTTGCTTCGATTGCCGCAGCCGCTGCAGCCGCCTCGGCCGCGAGTTGCGCCGCCCGCGCGGCCTTGCGCTTGGCCGCAACCTCGGCGCGTTCGCGCGCTTCGCGCTCCAGACGCTCGACACGCGCCTGCGCCAGACCCTTGGTAAATTCGTTGCGTTTTTTCTTCTGCGCGCGCTTCCAGATTTCGCCCTTGGCATGCGAAAAGGATTGCACCAGCGGAATATGCGAGGGGCACACATAGGCACAGCAGCCGCAGGCCAGGCAATCGTCCAGCGCCAGCGCATCGGCCTTGTCGTAATCACCGGCGTTGATGTGGGCCGCCATTTCCAGCGGCACCAGGCCCATCGGGCAGGCCTTCACGCACGATCCGCAGCGGATGCACGGCGACGGCTCTTCCACCGTAATCTCGGCGGCGGTCAGCGCCAGAATGCCGCCGCAGCCCTTCACCGTCGGCACCTGCGCATGCGGCAGAGCGGCGCCCATCATCGGCCCGCCCATTACCAGGCGCGCCGGGGTTTCCTTCAGGCCGACGAAAGCCAGCAAGTCTTCCACCAGCGTGCCGATCGGCACCAACACATTGCCCGGCATTGCCACCGCACCGCCATTCACGGTCACGATGCGCTGGGTCAGCGGCTCCCCCAGACGCACGGCGCGATGAATCGCCGCACAGGTGCTGACGTTATTGACCAGTACGCCAACACTGGCGGTACGCGCGCCGGAGGGCACTTCCTTGCCGGTCAGCACCTGCACCAGCTGACGGTCAGAACCCATCGGGTAGCGCGCCGGCACCGGGCAGATCTTGATCGTGGCAAACGGCGCGGCGGCCTTGCGCATCGCGGCAATCGCCTCCGGCTTGTTGTCTTCGATACCGACCAAGGCCTGCGGCGCGCCGGTGGCATGCATCAGGATGCGCACGCCGTCGATCACATCGTCGGCACGTTCGCGCATCACGCTGTCATCGCTGGACAGATACGGTTCGCATTCGCCGCCATTGATCACCAGCGTCTGTACGGCCAGCTTGCGGCCCAGTTGTGCTTTCGGCGCCGACGGAAAAGTCGCGCCGCCCAGGCCGACAATGCCGGCATCGGCGATGCGCTGCGACACCTCGGCGGGTTCCAGGCTGAAAGGGTCGGCCACTTCGATCAGCGGAATCGCTTCGTCCTTGCCATCCAGCGTAATCGTGATCGCTGCAAACGGCAGGCCGGAAGGATGTGGCGCAGTGACTTCGCCAATCGCCGTGACAATGCCGGAACTGGGCGCATGCACCGGTGCCGATACATTGCCCTGCGCGCTGGCAATCAACTCGCCGCGCAGCACCCGGTCACCCACCGCCACCAGCGGCTTGGCCGGCGCACCTACGTGCTGCAGCAATGGCACACACAGCTTTGCCGGCAGGCTCATCACGCGCAGCGGCACATCGGCCGCCGGGCGTTTGTGATCGTCATGCGGATGCACGCCCCAGCGCGCTCCGTTCAGCATTTCAAGCATACCCATATTCTTCTCCTCAGGCGGCCAGCGCCGGCATTTCACAGGTCGGTTTAGCGACAGGCCAAACCCGACAATCGTTTCAAGCCAGGGCTGGTTTGCTCCAGTTCCAGTCACGCAGCGTCTGCGGCAGCGGACGCAAGATGATCGCGCCCGTCGGGCAGTCATCCATGCAGCCGCCACAACCCGTACAGGCCTCATGCAGCACGCCATGAATCTGTTTCGCTGCGCCGACAATGGCATCCGTCGCGCAATGCTTCATGCACTTGCCGCAACCGATGCAGATCTCTTCCGCCACCTCGGCCACCATCGGGCCTTTGTCCGCCACACCATCAAGCGACAAGGTGATCCCCAGCTTGGCCGCAATCGCCTGGGCCAGCGCCACACCGCCGCCGGGGCAAACCGTCGCTGCGGCGTTGCCTTCCACCACCGCCTCCGCCGCCGCGCCGCAACCAGCCAGACCGCATTGACCACAGTTGGTGCCGGGCATCATCTCGACCAGCTCGGAGACTAGGCTGTTGCCCTCCACCGCAAAGACTTTCGCCGCGTAACCCAGGCCCAGACCGAGAATCAGGCCCAGCGCGGTCAAACTCAGAATGGCTGCAATCATCGCGATCTCCTTAATTGAAGTTCAGGCCGGCAAAACCCATGAAGGCCAGCGACAGCAAGGACGCCAGCACGAAGGTGATCGGCACGCCGTCAAACGCAGCCGGCACCTTGACCAGCACCAGACGCTCGCGCAGCCCGGCAAACATCACCATCACCAGGGTGAAGCCCATCGATGAGCCGAAGCCATACACCAGGCTCTTCACGAAACTGTTGCCTTCCTGCACGTTGAGCAGGGCCACGCCCAGCACCGCACAGTTGGTCGTGATCAGCGGCAGGTAGATGCCCAGCGCGCGATACAGCCCCGGCACCGACTTCTTCACCACCGCCTCGACGAACTGCACCGTCGCGGCGATCACCACGATGAAGGTCAGGATGCGCAGGTATTCCAGCCCCAGTGGGGCGAGCAGAAAGTGGTCGATCATCCAGCCCGCGCCGGAGGCCACCGTGATCACGAAAGTCGTCGCCAAGCCCATGCCCAGTGCGCTATCGATGTTTTTGGACACGCCCATGAACGGACACAGGCCCAGAAATTTCGCCATCAGCACGTTATTCACCAGCGCCGTGGTCACCAGCAGGATCAGGTATTCACTCATGTCGGGTACAACCTCCTGGCTCCCCTTTCGCAGAATCCGTGCCAAGTTTTGGGCGCAGCACCGATCCGGTGCGTGCATGCCTTGCGCAGCCGCCATTTGCGGGCATCTGCAGGCATGCAGGCCGGGGAGGCAAGCTGCGCGCGGCTTGTAGGGGATGCAACAAGCCGACGAATGGATACGACAAAGCCCATTGCGTCGACAGGGTTTGAGCCAGCGCAAGGAAACCGGATCGTCTGCGCGAACGGGCACGAGAAGGCACGGAAGCTGCATTAACCCGTCTGAAGCAGCCTGAATCCCATGCGAGGCCCGTCATGCCCAGTCCGAAAAAGAAAACCGCCACTCCGCGCAGCTCCGTGCGCTCCATCCCCGCCGCGCTGTATCGCGCCGCCGTGGAGCAGGCCGACATCGCGATCTCGATCACCGATCCGCGCGCCAACATCGAATACGTCAACCCGGCCTTCACCCGCAAGACCGGCTTCAGCCCGGAAGATGCCGTCGGCCTGAACCAGAGCATCCTGTCGAACCACACCACTCCGCCCGGCGTTTACAAGGCGCTGTGGCAGCAGATCAACAGCAAGCAGCCCTGGAGCGGGCGTCTGGTCAATAGCCGCAAGGATGGCGGCAAGTATCTGGCCGACCTGACCATCACCCCGGTGCTGGACGAGGCTGGCGAGATCTCGCACTTCCTCGGCCTGCACCGCGACATCACCGAGCTGCACAAGCTCGAATGCGCCGTGCGCAACCAGAAGGCGCTGATCGAATCCGTCGTCGATGGCGCGCCGCTGGTGCTGGCCCTGCTCAACATGGAAGACCGCGTGCTGCTGGATAACCACGCCTACAAGGCGCTGATGGCCGACCTGCGCATGCAGGAACCCGCCGCGGTGCTGCTCGAGGCCGTGCGGGCCAATCTGGGCGCGGGCTTTGGCCCCTTCAAACCGGGCGCGCACGCCTTCCTCGACCAGCAGATCCGCCTGGATCGCCCGCACTGGCGCACGCCGCGCTGCTACGCCTGCTCCGGCGTGTGGGTGGCTGCCGACAAGGACAGCACCGACGCCTTCTACGACGAGGCGGCCGAAAGCTATCTGCTGCTGGTCGCCACCGATGTCACGCGCATGGTCATGGAGCAGGAGAAATCCCGCGTCGCCGCCCTGCACGCCGTACTCGCCGACGAGAACCGCCAGCAGGCCCTGCGCGAAAGCCTCTCGGCCGCCGTGTACCAGCTCGAAGGTCCGCTCAACGTCCTCAATTCCGTGGTCACCGTGATGGGCCGGCGCGGCTGCGATCCCGCCCAGGCTGCGCTGACGGATGCCCTCAAGGCCGGTCAGGACGCGCTCGAAACCCTGCGCGCCGCCGTGCCAGCGCTGGGCAGCGCGATCACCGGGCCGGTCAATATGAATGAAGCCGTGCGCGACGTGCTCGACCTGTCCGCACAGAAATTTCTCGCCACCGGCATCTCCGTGCAATGGGATCCGCAGCTCGTCCTGCCCACCCTGCAAGGCCATCCGAACCGCTTGCGCACGCTGATCAAGGCCTTGGTCGACAACGCCATCGAAGCCATGAACACCAAGGGCTGGCAGCAACGCCTGCTCGCCATCAGCACCCGCGCTGACAAACAGAGCATCGAGGTCACGGTCACCGACAGCGGCCCCGGCATCGATCCCGATCTGCGCCTGAAAGCCTTCGAGCCCTTCTTCAGCACCAAGAAAGGTCAGGGCCAGCATCTGGGCACCGGCCTGTCCTCGGCCCAGCAGGTGGCGGTCGATCACGACGGCAGCATCGAACTGGGCACAGGGCCGTATGGCGGCTGCGTAGCGAAGTTGGTGTTACCACTCAAACGAAATGGGCAGATGTAGGTCGGGCTTCAGCCCGACACCCACGAACCCGAAAGCGTCGGGCTGAAGCCCGACCTACGAAACAGTTACGCAGCACCGAAGCAAAAGGTAAGCATCATGGCTCTCGACGCCGAAGGCACCCTGAACCGCACGCTGATGGAAGCGCTCTACCAAGTGAGCGTCATCCTCTCGCGTTCGCTCGACACCAAAACCGCACCGCAGGAAGTGCTGCGCGTACTCGAAGAATCCGCCGGCCTCACGCGCGGCATGATCAGCGTGCTCGACGCCGAGAGCGGCGATCTGGTCGTCAATGCCGTGCAAGGCATCGAGCCACAGGAATTCGAGCCGATCCGCTATCAGTCTGGCGAAGGCGTGCTGGGCCTCTTGCTGGAAGAGCGCAAGACCGTCGCCCTGCCCTCCATCGCCGCCAATCCGCGCTTCCTCAATCGCCTCGGCATCTACGAGCGCCGCCTGCCCTTCATCGCCGCGCCCATCCACATCGGCGGCGCCATGGAAGGCGTGCTCGCCGTGCAGCCGAACCGGCTCGACGACGGCCTGCTCGCCGTGCGTGCTCGCTTCGTCGAAATGGTCGCCAACCTCATCGGCCAGAGCGTGCGGCTCTCGCTCGACGTGGCCGAAGAAAAGAAAGTCATCGCCGAGGAACGTGACACCCTGCGCCGCACCGTGCGCGTTCAGCACGGCTTCGACAACATCGTCGGCCATTCCGCCGGCATGCGCCGCATCTTTGAACAAGTGCGCATGGTCGCCAAGTGGAACACCACCGTCCTGATCCGTGGCGAAACCGGCACCGGCAAGGAACTCATCGCCAACGCCATCCACTACAACTCGCCGCG
This sequence comes from Uliginosibacterium flavum, assembly GCF_040566545.1. Classification (NCBI taxonomy): domain Bacteria; kingdom Pseudomonadati; phylum Pseudomonadota; class Betaproteobacteria; order Rhodocyclales; family Zoogloeaceae; genus Uliginosibacterium; species Uliginosibacterium flavum. The sequence goes on along the minus strand of NZ_JBEWZI010000006.1, from coordinate 3,809 downwards.
CGCGCGCGGCCCCTACGTGCGCTTGAACTGCGCCTCGCTGCCCGAAAACCTGCTCGAATCCGAACTCTTCGGCCACGAAAAAGGCGCCTTCACCGGCGCCGTCAATTCACGCAAAGGCCGCTTCGAAATGGCCGATGGCGGCAGCATCTTCCTCGACGAAATCGGTGAGATCTCCCCGGCCTTCCAGGCCAAGCTCCTGCGCGTGCTGCAGGAAGGCGAGCTGGAACGCGTCGGCGGTGGTCGCACCATCAAGGTCGACGTGCGCGTCATCGCCGCCACCCACCGCGATCTGGAAGACGCCATCGACGAAGGCAAATTCCGCGAGGATTTGTACTTCCGCCTCAACGTCATGCCGATCAAATTGCCCGCCCTGCGCGAGCGTCTCGAAGACGTGCCCGAAATTGCCCGTCACCTGATGGGCCGCATCGGCCAGATGCAAGGCCGCCCGCTCGATCTGAGCGAAGCCGCCATCACCCGCCTGACCCAATACCCCTGGCCCGGCAACATCCGCGAAATGGAAAACTGTCTGGAGCGCGCCGCCGTCATGTCCGAGAGCGGCCACATCGACAGCGACCTGATCCGCATCGACCGCCAGCGCGACAGCGGCCCCATCTCCACCGCCAGCGCCAGCGCCGGCCCCCGCATTGATTTCGACGATCCCAACGTCGACGAGCGCACCAAAGTCATCGGCGCGCTGGAGCAAGCCGGCTGGGTGCAAGCCAAGGCCGCGCGCCTGCTCAACATGACCCCGAGGCAGATTGCTTACCGGATATTGACCTTGGGGATTGAGGTCAAGCAGTTCTGAAATCAGTGCTGAGTTCTGAGGATTGAGTGCTGAGTTAAAGCCGCACCGGCCCAAACCATTCCCCTCTCCCGCTTGCGGGAGAGGGGCCAAGGGAGAGGGGCCAAGGGAGAGGGGCCAAGGGAGAGGGCAAGCGTCCGTCCACAAAAACTCCGTTCGTGCTGAGCGTAAGAAGCGCAGCGGATGGAGTCGAAGCATGAAGGCGCACCAGCGCCAACTCCCCTCTCCCCAACCATCTCCCCCAAGGGGCGAGGGAGAAACTCCAGACCATCGCCCGAAGACCCGCACCCAGCGGACTTCTCCGGCCACCCTGCCCGCACAGGTCCGCCCCATGCGGCTCTGCAGGCGTGCCCCGAAAACGTGAATTGGTGCGCAGCTTGATGCAAATTACCTAAACAAGGTGACGAAAGTCCTACTGGCCGGCGTATGCTTTGGCCATCCAACAAACATTGCTCAAACGGCAGTTTGAACGACGATCAAATACTTAGTTATTTTTGCAACTTCATGATTTTCAAAAAAAGGATTTCCATTGAACGCAAATATCCCGTACATGCTTTCAGTCAGCAACCTGCATAGAATTCTCGATGCAATCCAACGAGCCGGAGCTCCTGAAGTATTTCATCTGGACTTCCTAAGGGATTTGGGTTTCAAGGGATCTAATGATCGTGGCGCCGTAAAAATTCTGAAATATTTGGGAATGCTCGACGAGTCAGGCAGGCCACTTGCGCCATACCGTGAGTTCATGGATCACAACAAAGCTAAACGGGTCTTGGCGTCCCGAATTAAAGTCGCCTTTGATGATTTATTCACTGCCGATCGAAATGCGAATACAAAGTCAGTTGAGCATTTAAAGGGGTGGTTCAAAACAAAAACGGGAGCCGGTGACGCGGTTGCTCAAAAGCTTGCTTCTACCTTTCGCTCACTAGCAGCTTACGGAGACTTCTCAGCACCGACTAATGTCGATCAAGTTGATTCATCGACAACCGAGTCAACAAAGTCGTCGTCCGAGACACAGGAGGATGCCACCTCATCCAACCCATGCCATTCCACACAACTCATAATGCATGAATCGCGCGCATCGTCTCAAGGCCTCTGACGAAGCAGCGGAGGCCTTCAAAGCCCTGCCAGAGCGTTTTGACGCCGGGCTCACCATCGCCTTTACGCGCGAGAAAGCCGCCGAGCATGGCGATGCGGCGGACCACCTCGCGCACGGTGGGCGGTTTTTTGGGTGGTGCTTTCCCGGCCGCGAGCCAGGCCGCTTGCCATTCGAGAGGATCAAATACAGCTACGGCAGGCAGATCGGGATGAACGCGCGCCAGCCGGGTCAGATGTGCCAGACGCCAAGCCACCACGAGATAGAGCGCCAAGGCCAGCTCCAGCTTTTTGATGTCTCCCAGTTGCAGTGCCTCAACACGGCAACCGTTCTTGAGCACGTGAAACAGGGTTTCGATTTCCCACCGGCAGCGATACCAGTCGATCAGCTCCGCAGCCGCTTCCAGCGTGGCGACATGCCGGTTGGTCAGCAGGCGCCATTCGATGGCTTTCCTGCCCGGCGGTGCGCCCACTTCGCGGGCGATCAGGCTGGTGACCGGCATCGTGCCACCTTGGCCGTTCGGCAAATCTAGCGTGCGGACATGCAACGCCTGGCGGACAAGGCGTTCGGGTTGGCCAGTACGCGCAGGCAGGGTGAATTCGATCTCGCCCAAGGGCGCAGCCTCAAGCGTTGCAGGCCACAGCTTGCCGCCTTGCGGCAAGCAGCGGTTGTGCTGGGCGCGCAGCAAGTAGTCCGCCGGGTGACCCAGTGCGTGGGCGCATTGCATCAGCTCCAGCATGTCGGCTTCGCGGTCAGCGACAAAGACCAGACGCGTGTCCGGCATGTGTCCAGCCCGCTCGGCCACGCGTTCATAACCCTCGACCCAGCGCCGGCTCTCCGAGCCCTCCAGCGGCCGGGCCCACATCCAGTTATCCAGAATGCCCAAGGGCAGCCGCTGGGGCGTGACTGCGTAGGTTGGATGCAAGTACATGCCGCGCTGCGCATCAAAGGACAGGCGGCCCAGCCCGTCGATCTGCTGCCCGTTGAAGTCCAGTTCCGTCGTGTCTTGCAGACAAAGCACGACTGGGTGCGCGGCCATCCTCTCCTCGGTACGCGCCATGTGCGGCGTGAGCACGGCCTCCCAGCCCAGCGCACGTTTATCCTTACGCGCCTGGTCAAAGAGCCGGTAAGCCCCTTGGGTTTCCGCGTGCCCATTGCAGGCGCCCGGAATGCTCGCCGATGGTGCGTCACCCAGTCTGTCCGCCAACTTGATCAACCGCCTAGTCAGACGGGCATCGCCCATCTGCGCCTTGCCAAATTCGTCCATTGCCCAGCCTTCCTCGTAACGCATCATCATGCCTTGTTTGATCAAAAGGCATGGGCAAGCACGAGGTATACCAGACTAATTTCAAGGGGTATTGCGCCCCAGAATCAGCTGGAACTTATGTCATAGGACTTGTGTGGAATGGCGTGCATCCAACCCAGGCCAGCCATTACCCCAAATCAATACGCACAAGTCGCAGATTGGACTGGTCTATCGTTTTGAAATTAATTTGCCAGACACTCAAAACGTTGATACATATCGCGCCATATTTCGTGCGTTGCGCGAGGAGCTAATGTGAAAGCAAACCTGTCTGATTTCATGTTTCGCGGACTTCTAACGAAACACGCGCTACGCGATATGCAAGCAGTCGGCCAACTACGAGAGCCTATGGGAGACGCACAAGAACGGGGTGATATTGATCTCATGGCCCCAGTCTCGGAATCAATACGATCTGGGTCGCTCTACATGCAGCGTTGCTACCGCCTTCTATTTGTCTTAGAGAACGTGGTGCGAGAGTTTGTTCGTGAGGTTCTTGAGGAACTCGATCAAGAAGAATGGTTCAGTAAGCGAGCTTCTCTAGCTATGAAAAAGAAAGTGGAAGATCGGAAAGCGGCAGAAGCAAAGAATCAATGGCATACAGGTAGAAATGC